>JABMRB010001422.1 GCA_013202865.1 Candidatus Nealsoniibacteriota bacterium
ACGCCACCTGGTGGATGCGCCAGGCGATCACCCGTGCGATTGCCGACCAGAGCCGGACGATCCGGGTGCCGGTCCACATGATTGAAACGATGAGCCGCGTCCGCAGCGTCACACGGGATCTGATTCAATCGCAAGGAGGCCAGCCGACGGTCGAGCAAACGGCCGCCGCGGCCGGGCTGTCGGTCGACGAGGCCAACTGCGTGCTGCGGATCACCCGCCAGCCGCTCTCGCTCGATCAGCCGGTAGGCGAACACGATGACACCTATTTCGGCGAGTTTCTCGAAGACTACCGCGAAGACGATCCGTTGTTCGACATCAACCAGGATTCGCTCCGGTCGCGGATCGCCGACGTGCTTGAAGCGCTGGACTATCGCGAACGGGAGATTATCCGGCTGCGATACGGCCTGGCCGACGGCTACGCCTACACGCTCGAAGAGGTCGGCAAGATCTTCTCGGTCACCCGCGAGCGCGTTCGCCAGATCGAGACCAAGGCCGTCCGCACGCTGCAGCATCCGGTACGTGCGAAGCGGCTGGCCCAATTTCTCGAGCGGCCCGTGGTCGCCCCGATCGGCCCCGTTGGGGCCAACGGAGAAACAGGGGCCGCGGCGATGGAAAACGTGTAGGGGGTGGACGGGCGAAATACCGGGGCGAATGTGCTAGGCCGAAAGCGGCCGATGGGGCGGGTTGACTGGTGCGGGGCGATCGGACGTGCTACCATGTTCGGCGGTTGGATAGGAATCTACTGTCACACGGGAGTATGCCGGTCATGTCTGAACGATTCGACGTTCGATGGTGTGCGGGTTCGGCCCCGTTGTTGCTCGTAGTCTTCCTTGCGACGTCGCACCTCGACGCCGCGGAACAGCAACCGGCCGGGAAGAAATACGAACCGAACTTCGCGTCGCTAGACACGGTGCCAATGCCGGCGTGGTTCAATGAGGCGAAGTTTGGGATCTTCGTGGTCTGGGGCCCCTATTCGGTGCCGGCGTGGACCGACCGCGGTTACGCCGAATGGTACGGCGGCAAGCTGGATCAAGGCCAGAAACCGACCGCCGAGTTCCATGCGAAGAACTACGGCAAGGACTTCAAGTACGAGCAGTTTGCCGGGCAGTTCAAGGCCGAGCTCTGGGACCCGGACGCCTGGGCCCAAATGTTCGCCCGGTCGGGGGCCAGGTACGTGGTCACCACGGCCGTCTATCACGACGGGTACTGCCTGTGGCCGTCGCCCTACGCGAAGACGGTCAACACCGACAAGTGGAACTCGGTCGTTACCGGGCCGAAGCGGGATCTGCTGGGTGAACTGGGTGCGGCGTGCGAGCGCCATGGCGTGAAACCGGGGATCTACTACTCGCTGATGGAGTGGTGGCATCCGCTCTACGCATCGAAGGACCCCGAGGTGCAGAAGCGATACGCCACCGAGCATCTGCATCCGCAATTCAAGGACGTGGTCACGAAGTACAAGCCGTGGTTCATCTTCCTCGACGGCGAATGGAACCACGAGCACACGTTCTGGAAGTCGGAGGAACTGGCCGCGTGGCTGTTCAACGAGTCGCCGGTCCGCGACACCGTGGTCACCAACGACCGCTGGGGCAAAACCCGTGGCAAGCACGGAATGGTCTTCTCCAGCGAATACGGCGGCGGCAAAGGCTGGGGCGATCATCCGTGGCAGGAGGACCGCGGCATCGGCCGCAGCTACGGCTACAACCGTCGCGAAGACCTCGACGACTACGATTCGCCGCAGCAGCTTGTCCGGATGCTTGTGAAGGTGGCATCCAACGGCGGCAACCTGCTCTTGGACGTAGGTCCCACCGCCGACGGACGCATCCCTGTGATCATGCAGCAGCGCCTGCGACAGATCGGCCAGTGGCTCGCGGTCAACGGCGAGGCGATCTACGGAACGCGTCGCTGGAAGGTGACCACCGGTGAGGGGAAAGACGTCCGCTACACGGTCAAGGGCGACGACCTCTACGCCATCTGCACGGCATGGCCCGGGCCGACGCTCTCGCTGACGTCGCCGAAGCCGGCCGCGGACGCCAAGATCACCATGCTGGGCCACGACGAGCCGATCGCATGGCAGATGCAAGGCGAGAAGCTGGTGATCGAAGTGCCGCAATTGACCGTCGACCGGCTGCCGTGCTTGCACGCCTGGGTGTTCAAGATCCCCGACGGGCGATAAGTCCATCTTGTGGGTTCACCGCAGAATCGCGCACCTGACATATTCCGTGTTTTGGGCAAGATAGGGCACGCCAGTTCGCGATGGAATCAATATTGCCGCCGCTTCACGTTTGCAGATCGCTGCCACGTTCGATCGAGGCGGCCATTAAGTCGGCTTGAATTAAGGAGTTACGTCGATTAGAATCAGCTTGAAATCACTGAACGGATTTTCAGCCAAGATCAACATTAGACCGCGATTTCTTCGTAACACCTGAAGGGACAACGAGTTATGCGCACGGGCGCAAACGGCTGTTTTTCAGAAAGTGCGTTAATTCACTTACGGCGACGGCCCGTGCCGACGGATGGACTCAACGCGTTTCACTTCAACAGGTTACGTCGAGTCCCGATTCTCGTTGGTCGCCCTAAGTCAAGTTAATGCCACCCAAACTAATGCGGTGTTTGCCGTGAATTTGGGTGGTATATGGCGTTAACTGAAGCAGGCGGTTTACGTAGTATGGGCGTTTCGCCTGCCCTATATGCCAGAGGCGAGCAGGAACGTGGTTTCCGGGCTTCCCGGGCATTCTGGCCAACGGGCTCGATTCGGGGCTCCCTCGGCCGAACCACCCCTCTGTAGAGGTGCGTCCGAATTCCGTCCCCAGCGATTTGACATTTCCAGGAATCTTGGTAAGCTAGATGGTTGTGAAGTGATTTTCCTGTTTTGAGGTACTTACTCCCCGTTCGATAGAGGCAGCGTTCTTCCGCATCCCAAACTGACCGTCAACCTGTGGCGGTGATTCTCTGGGGATGCTGTGTATCGACTCCTTGGTGTAGTTGATTTCCCGAGATTACCACAGGCGGAGAGAGTCCGTCTGTTAGCTGTTACCACAGACAATATGCAATACCGGAACCCAAGAGGTGAAACCTATGCGGTTTGGAATCAGTGCTTTCGTATTGACAATGTCCCTGTTTTGGTTGTCGGCGGTACTTGTACACGCTGAACAAATAGAGGTTCTGGATCAAGAGTTCGTGGAAGATCAGTCGGCCCACCCTGGCCACCGATCTATTTATGGGATACCTGAGACTCATGAGGTAGCCCAGACTTTCACAGTCGGCATCGAAGGCATTCTCTCGCGAGTAGAACTGCTGCTCCACCCACGATCAGCGACTGCAGTAGTAAGTCTTCGCGACACTTCGGGTTCACTACCGGGGGGCCTTCTTGCTAGCGTTACCCGGACCGTGTCAACAGGCAGTGAAACGGATGTTTGGGAAAGCTTCGATTTCGGATCGTCAGAGGTACACGTCAAGGCGGGCGACGTACTAGCTGTCTGCCTTACCGTTGAATCAGGCCACAACGTTGAATGGTGTGCAAGTCTATGGGATAACCCAGCATCCTTATACGACGGTGGAAGGTGGTTCAACCGTGGTGATTTGACCGGGTGGGAGTGGCAGTCGAGATACCCCCGCAATGACATGGAGTTCAGGACATTTGTACTCATCCCCGAACCTTCCACCCTCATCCTGTTGACCATGGGAGCGGTTGGTCTGCTGGCGTATGCCTGGCGGCGGAGGAAAGCTGCGTAGGGGTGACCGGAGACGATTGGTCTGCTGGCGTATGGCTGGCGTCGGAGGCGGTCGGTCGCGTAGGGGTGACACTGAAACGATTACGAGCACTTGCAGTTAAACAACGGAGGCTGCGACAATGATGACTCGAACACGAGGTTGGATGGTGGGGCTCTTGGTGGGGCTGTTGGCAACGACGGCTCGCGCCGATGTGTTCAACATGGGGCCGGGGCTTACTAGTTTGGAAATGATGCCAGTAGGCAACCCGGGCAACGACCCTGACACACGGTACGACACGCCGGGATACGGCGGGGTGAGTTACGCCTACAACATCGGCAAGTACGAGGTGACCGCCGGGCAGTACTGCGACTTCCTCAACGCCGTGGATCCCAGCGGCACGAACACTCTTGGTCTGTACCACTTCGCCATGGACAGCGATTACCGGGGGTGTCAGATCACGTGGAACTCCACTTTGTCCACCTACGACTTCAGCGGGCGGCCGAGCGGGACGGAGGCCGACTGGGCCAACCGCCCGGTCAACTTCGTCTCATGGGCCGACGCGGCGCGATTCGCCAACTGGATGCACAACGGGCAGCCGAGCGGAGAGCAGGGCCTTTCGACAACCGAGGACGGGGCTTACTACCTCAACGGCGCGACGACGGACACGGAACTACAGACCGTGGCTCGCAAGGTGGACTGGAAATGGGCGATCACCAGCGAGGACGAGTGGTACAAGGCGGCCTACTACGATCCGACGGGCTACGACCCGGATGGCCCGAGTGGCGATCCTCCCGGGGCTGGCTACTGAGACTACGCGACGAGCAGCGACACGGCGCCGATCAACACGCTGCCCAACCCCGGGAAGCACGCAAATTTCTACGACTTGTATGGTACAGGGAACGGCACTTACACGATCGGCAGCCCGTACTACCGGACCGAAGTGGGCGATTTTGAAAACTCCGCGAGCCCCTACGGCACAGTCGATCAGGGCGGCAACATCTGGGAGTGGAATGAAACTCTCATCAGTTCGTCGCGTGGCGCGCGTGGCGGCGGTTGGTACTCCGACTCCGGCACCCTGCGCGCGGCCAACCGCTACTACGGCGACCCGTCGATCGAGAGCTACGGCACAGGCTTCCGCGTGGCCAGCATCCCCGAGCCTGGTAGCATCACCCTGCTGGCATGCGCCGCCGTGGCGGGTTTCGTCTGGTGGCGGCGTCGCCGGAAGCGCTGACGGCTGGCAGCTGCTCAAACGTGAACACCCGCCGCTGGACGCGCTGCCATAACTCCGCTCGTCCACGGTCCCACCGGACGAATTGATGAGCACGGGCCTTTTCCCCGACCCCGAACCCACCCAACGGTGACGGGCGGCGGCGGTGCGTTTCACGCACCCTACAAACCAATTCGATATTCTCTGACCGTCACGGATCTCGGCAAGCAATCTCCAGGGCCATTCATGGCCCTTTCCGCCGTAGGCGGTAGTAGGCCCGACGTTTACGTCGGGTGGTGTGGGCCACGGTGCCTGCGCCACTTCCCGCCTCCCCCAGCCGCGACGCGGCTGGGGGAGGTGGGAAGAACTGGGCGGTCGGCCTCCTGCTACCCGTGCTAAAGCACGGGCCTAATACCGCTTCGCGGCCAAGGGGCGTAAACGCCCCTGAA
>JABMRB010001423.1 GCA_013202865.1 Candidatus Nealsoniibacteriota bacterium
AAGTGCTGGCGATGCCCGCGGCCCGCGACTACTGGCAGCGGGTCGATGAAGACGGCGACGGTTACAGCGAAACACGCCGCCGCGTCCGCGAAGACGAGTTGATCCTGTTTACCGTCGACGTGACGGCGACGCGCCTGTCGGGCGACGGGATTGAGTTGCTCGGCGAGTTGCTGCACGATTCACCCGTTCGCCGAAGTGCCTTTATTGAGGACGTGCTCTACTCGGTTGCGGAGAATTCGGCGCAGGCCGTCAGCATTGCCGATCCGACCGTCCGGTTTGCCGAGATCACGTTTGACGGTGGGCCCCCGCCGGAGACGCCCGGCGGCCAACCGCGGGTCCAGATCATGGACGATCGGGATGAGGACTTCCATACGGAAGGATACTGGAGTCCCCAGGCCGATCAAGGGTACGCCGACGGGATGCACTTCATTGAGACCGGCAGCGGCGACGACGTGGCAAGTTGGAGCTTCTGGGTCGAGCCCGGATACTATCGCGTCGCAGCGACCTGGTCGGCGTATGCCAATCGGGCCAGCAACGCACCGTTTACCGTGCTGGACGGGTCGACGCCGCTAGACACCGTTCGTCTCAATCAAGAGTCGGCCCCGGATGATTTCGTAGAAGGACAGACCGCCTGGGAGAACGTGGGTACCTTCCCCATCACCGGCAACCGCCTGGTGGTCACGCTCTCCGGCGACGCCGACGAGTACGTGGTTGCCGACGCGATTCGCATCGAGTCGGTCCCGATGATTTCCGGCCGCGGTGTTTTCTACAACAACTCGGCGTTTGACGATCCCGACTTGGCAGCAACGGACGACGACGCGATCGCCCCGGACAAGGAGGCTTTGCTGCCGGGCAAAGTGGCCACGTTCGAGAACTACACCAGCTACAGCCGCGGGATCAACGGGGTTTTCGTCGATATTGCCGGGCTCCCAGGCGGCGCGACACCCACGGCCGACGACTTCGAGTTTCGCATCGGCAACGACGACGCACCCGGCGGCTGGACGGCGGTGGCGGCGGAACCGACGATCACGCTACGGGAAGGCGCCGGCGCCGATTATTCCGACCGCGTGACCATTGTCTTCCCGGACCATGCCGTCCGCAACACGTGGTTGGAAGTGCGTGTTTTGGCCGAGAATCTCGGGTTGCCCGACGACGACGTGTTCTACTTCGGCAACGCCGTGGCCGAAGCGGGCGATACGGGTGCCAACGCACAGACAACCGTTGCCGACTTGCTCTTGGCCCGGAACAACCCCCGCGATTTCCGCAGTCCCGCAGGAGTCGATTCATCCTACGACTACAATCGCGACACATACGTCAACGCCACGGACGTGTTGCTGGCACGCAACAATCGCACGAGCTTCCTCGACGCCCTGAACCTGATCGACCTTTCCGGCGTGGCAGAGGAAGCTCAGGGTACCCCGCTAGCCGAGTTGGCTTGGCTCACCGACCTCGACCAGCCAGCCACCCAGCGTCCGGCACAGAAAGACGCCGTCGCGGGGGCCGTGGACCTGTTGTTGGCGACGCTGTGGTCGTAGGCGATATTGGGAGCTTCTTGTCCGGCGGTTTGGAATCAGGCTATGGTCAAACGGGGTTCCCTACGCTGTGGGGACATCGTCTAGATTGTCCCAGGCGATACCTGCGCGTCGCAGGGCGTATCCAAGTTCTTTCGTGTAGTCGCCGTAGCTCATCATCCAATGGAAGCCGGGCATGCGTTCGGCCACCAACTTGTCGGGCACGCCGTAGGCCACGTCGATTTGGTCACGGCAGATCGGCAGGAAGGGGGCGTCGACAATCGTACCCAGCAACCCCATCCAGCGTTCTGACTTGAAGTCGGGCGCAATGTTCGTCACTACTTGCCCCTTGGGCATCTCAACTTTCGGCGCGGCCCCGTAATCGGATTCGAAGTGCGTCACGATTCGAGCCTGCTCAATCTTCTTACCGTCCATCTTGCGCGGGCCGGTGCAGTGGGCCAGCGTGATCAGGCCGTCGTGCGGATAGGTGGGATCGTTCAGGAAGACGGGAAGGCCGCTGATGTTGGCCAGCAGGATCCCCGAGGGAATGACCACGAAGTCGGACTCGCAGAAGGCCAAATAGCCGTCGTCGTTCAACGTGCTGAGAGTCAGGCAGGCGGAGGTCTGGGCCATCGGCATGATCGTGCCCATGCAACCGTTGATTGTAATCGCCCGGCAGTCGGCTTTGGCCATTAGACCGCGAAAGATCTGGTCCAGCAGGAAGCAGTTGTCGACGAACTCGCGTTTGGTTTCCAGCGTAGTGCCCGGGCTCCCCAGATACTTCTCGGCTCGATTCTTGGCCAGTGCGACGGCCTTTGCGTCAGCGCGGGCTTCTTTGATTAGCCGGCCGAGGTCTTCGTAGGTGACGGTTGGCATATCGAGGTTCCAAACCTTCTGGACCAATTCGGGAATCACGCCCGCCGGTTGGGCCCAGCCGGCGGGTCCGCCAATGCAGAGGATCTTGGTGCCCTTGGTATTCTTCAGTCCACAGAGGGACCGTAGTCGCCAGGTCAACTCGTCGAGGCTATCGGTCACCACGTCGTCGAACGTGATGTGTTGCAGGGCCAGTTCGTCTGTGTGTTGGCGGAGGAATCGAGGGCTGATGATCTCATACTGCAAATAGACGGGCCCGCTACGGTGACGTTGGAAAAGGATGACGTCCTTGCCGAAATTCTTGCAGGCTTCAACACCACCTCCGGCGCCATAGACGATGACTACATCGGCCGTTTGCAGCTCTGGTGAATCGGCGGCCACTTGGTTCGCATTGTTGACCGACGCAACCGGGGCGAATTCGACCGGGAAATCGGCGGTCCCAGCGATGCCCGCCAGTTCCTTCGTAATCCGAGCCACTTCCTTGGCCGCTTGTTGCGGAGTTTCGATCCCACCCCAATTCCGCCACGACCGCATGGGGACCCGCTTAGGTTGACTCCAGACCAGAATGGGCAGTACCTTCAACGGCGTCCGCCCTTGGGGCATGGGCAACTCGGCATCGGCGGCCGTCGCCAGGCTCGCCCAACTCAGTCCACCCAGAACGGCCCCGCCCACCGCGGCCGACGTCAGGAAGGTCCGTCGCGAGACGTTGAGCTCCTGACGCCACGGGCTATCCGGGCAACAGTGACAATGTGATGGATGATCGTGTTGACAAGCAGCTTCTTCTTTTCGGCCTGCGGCGTCTGTCATCATCTTCTCCTTCAGAACGACGAAAGGGACTTCGGTTTACGGATTCTTGGCACTGCAAACCGTATTATCGCATTGGCGTATGACTCTGCAAGCCTTTTCGGCAAAAATACGGACGGACCGCCGGCCATGCCTGGATGCCCTCAAAGGGGGGGAAGGCGGTCGGTGTAGCGTTTCACACAAAACAAACAGAGCGGAGGTCAGGTGGCGGTCTCGGACACGGACATACCCGTTGAAAAACACGCACGCTCGATCGCCGTCTCCTTGACAGTCGAACCTGGAAATGGCGACAATAGCCTTTATTTGTTGCCTCATTGGACGTGGCACGCCTCTGAGGCCTGTAAACGGTACTCGACGGTTATCTTTGCAGAAAGGACTTGACGATGTGTGAGCAATGCACGAGAAGGCAATTTCTGGGAACGGGCACCGCAGGCGGGATGCTGCTCGCAGGTGCAACGTGGACGCATGCGAGGGCTTCCGAGTCGCCGCCATTGCAGCCGCGTCCTAAATCGCGGATCTGTGTCATCTTCACAGGCAGTCCCCCACCGGAAGATCGCAATTGGGGCGCGGACGTCAAGCAGATCGAGGCAATGAAAGCCCGGCTTGCTGAGGCGGAGAAGAAGTTGGGAAACGTCGAATTGGTTGTGGGGCAGTCGCGCAGCCCACAGGAAACGCAGGCGCTCTTGGAAAAGGCCGGGCCGGAAGCACCCGTCCTGGCGATCAACGTGCAGAACTTCGCGTTGATGCGCGTGGTGACTCCCATCTTGGACGCGGGCCGTCCGCTGGCGGTGTTCTCGTTGCCGGCCAGCGGTCACGATTGGATGTATGCGCCGCGATGGCACCGTGAAGGGCATCGCGTCACGCTGCTGGCCAGCAGCGACTACGACGAACTGGAGCGAGCGCTACGCCTGCTGCGTGTGATTCCGATGATGCGGCGGACCAAGATCCTGCTGTTCCCTCCGGCCCAAGGCACCAAGGCGGCTTGCTCGCCTGAGGAAATCAAGAAGCGTCTGGGAGCCGACGTGGTGGTCATCGACCAGAAGGACATGGACGAGATGCTCCCGGCCGCGGACGACAAGGCCGTTCAAGCCGAAGTCGAAGCGTGGACCAAAGGCGCGAAACAGATCTTTGAATCAACCGCCGAAGACATCGAGAAGGCAGCCCA
>JABMRB010001424.1 GCA_013202865.1 Candidatus Nealsoniibacteriota bacterium
AGCCACCTGCGGGAATCCGGGGCCATCGAGCAGGACGCCGACGTGGTGATGTTCATCCACCGCGAGGAGATGCTTCACACTAAGGAAGAGGCCCAGGAGATGGGTATCGCCGGCATGGCCGACCTGATCGTGGCCAAACAGCGAAACGGCCCGACCGGCGATATCAAGCTCGTGTGGTTCGACAAGTACACCCGGTTCGAGGACCACGCCGAGAAGAGGCACGAGGAGTTCAATGCGCATGGGGGGGGGGACCAGGGGGGCTGGGACGGGTAGTTTTCGGCAAGGGCGTACGGGTGGTAAAGGCCGGGCTAAGCCGCAAGCGGCGGTTTCGAGGCTTTCTATACCCCCTATGTGGCCCATCTTCTCTCGGCGACTGCCCATTTGCTTGGAACTCGCCTTGCTGCGATCGGACAGTTTGGGTATTTGTACGCGACCCGCAAGGGCTCCTCACGATGCTCCTCCGTCCGCCGACCGTTCCTGCACCCAATGGGAAAGGGCCGCAATGGCCAATCTCCGAATCGACTCCGGCTGTTTTCGCCACCTCGGGCTGGCGCTGCTGATGGGGACCCTCATCTACGGTGGCAGCCTGCTATCGGGCCAACCGCCCACGGCACCGCAGCCCCAAGAGACAGTGGTCGAAGTTCGCATCACCGGCAACCAGGCGATGACCAAGTCGGAGATTCTCAAACACGTTCGCACGCGCGCGGGCCGCGCGCTGAGTTCCGAAACGATCGAAGAGGACGTCCGCCGGCTCAGCCGCACCCGGTTGTTCGTCACGGTCAAACCGTACACGCAGAAGGTCCCCGGCGGACGGATCGTCGTCTACGACGTGGTCGAACGCCCGGTGTTGAAAGAGGTCGTCTACTGGGGCAACTCGCAAATCAAGTCTAAGGTGCTGCGCAAGGAGACCGACCTGAAGCCGGGCGACGCCGCCGATCCGTTTTCCGTCAAAGAGGCACAACAAACGATCGAGGCGTTCTATCACAGCAAGGGATTCAGCCGAGCTCACGTCACGATCGTTGAAGGTAACGAACCGGGCGACCGGCGCGCCGTCTTCATGATCAACGAGGCGGGCAAGCAGCGGATCTTCGAGACCAGGTTCGTCGGCAACTCGATCGCCAGCGACGGCCGGTTGAAAACGCAGATCAAATCGAAGCCCGGCATTCTCTGGTACTTCAAAGGCATGCTCAACCAGGGCGAACTCGAGGAAGACGTCAACCGGTTGACTGCTTACTATCGCAGCCTGGGGTACTTTAAGGCGAAGGTCGGGCACCCGATCGTCGAGTTCAACGACGCGAGAACCTGGGCCTCCGTAACGTTCGTAATCAACGAGGGGCCCCGCTACAAGATCCGCAACGTTTCCTTCGTCGGTAACGAGAACTTCTCCGACGCGCAACTCGCCTCGCATCTGAAGCTCGAAGGCAACCAGTATTTCGACCAGGCCGCCATGAGCCGCGACGAGTTGGCGATCCGCGATGAGTACGGCAGCATCGGCTACGCCTTCGTCGAGGCCAACGCCCGCTTGCGATTCCCGGAGGAGCCGGGTGAACTCGATCTGGTCTACGAAATCAACGAAGGCGCCCGGTTCCGGATCGGACGAATCGAAGTGAAAATCGAGGGTGACTACCCTCACACCAAGACCACGACGGTGCTCAACCGCCTCTCGTTCAAGCCGGGCGACATCCTCAATGTGCGTCAGTTACGGGCCAGCGAGCGGCGCCTGCGGAGTTCGGGGCTGTTCGAGATCGACATGGCACGCGGCGTCGCACCTAAGGTCGTCTTCAGCCCGCCCGAGTTCGACGACGCCCAAGAGCAGATCGCCCGGCCGCCGCGCGGAGGCCCCACGGTCCGCGGGCAGAGTCCCGATCTGGTGCCTTGCGGCGGGTACCAGTACATCCGTTCGCCCCAGTCACGCCCCGGCGACCGGCGAATCGATCTGGTGCTGCCTTGCCGCCGGGTCCCGCCCCCGCAGCCGAGCCACGGCATACAAAATGCGCCACAGCAGCCGGGTGGCTACGACGGAACGACCCTCGGGCCGCCGTCCGGAGCATGGCAAACGCCCGCACCGCGGCAAGTGCCGCTGGACGTGCCGCGGGAAGACAACACGACCAGCTATTTCAGTCTACCCACCTGGGACGGCCAGCCGGTGGTCGTTCGCGGGCAATACTCGTCCGATCGGGGCTGGAGCGTGCCGCAGCCGACGTTGCCGAACCAGCCGAGCCAACCGCCGCTGGCCAACCAACCGGGCCCGGCCGATCCACCCTACGCCCGCATGGCCGCCGCGCCCACACTGCCCAATGGATTACCGATCCTCGGCGACCCGTCTATTTATCGGGATCCGAATGTGCCACCTAGCGGCGACCCGTTACAGGCGCTTGACGTCGACATCTTGCTGAATGAAACGCAGACCGGGCGGCTGATGTTCGGCATGGGAGTGAACTCCGACGCCGGCCTGGTCGGGTCGATCGTGATCGACGAACGCAATTTCGACTTATTCCGGCCGGCACGCAGTTTTGAGGATGTCCGCAACCACTCCGCCTTTCGTGGCGGTGGACAACGGTTTCGCATCGAGCTCGTGCCGGGTACCGAACTGCAACGCTACATGTTCAACTTCCAGGATCCGTATCTGTTCGACACGGACGTCAGTTTCGGGCTGAGCGGCTTCTACTACAACCGCCGCTACCTGGAGTACGACGAGGAGCGGCTCGGCGGCCAGATCAGTTTAGGATACCAGTTCACACACGACCTGACCGGCAGCTTCGCCTTCCGCGCGATGAACGTCACGATCTTCAACCCGGCGTTCCCGGCGGTTCCGGAAATCGCCGAGGTCGAAGGGAAGAACGGGCTCTTCGGGTTCAAGTTCCAATTGGCACACGACACCCGCGACAGTACCTTCCTGGCCACCGAAGGCCACCTGATCCAGATGTCGGCGGAGCAGGTGATCGGCACATTCGACTATCCCCGGGCGGAAATCGACGTGCGGCAGTACTTCCTGATCCACGAGCGGCCCGACACTTCCGGCCGCCACGTGTTGAGTCTGTCGGCCCGCGCAGCCTATACCGGGAGCAATACACCGATCTACGAACACTACTACGCCGGCGGCTTCTCGACGATCCGCGGGTTCGATTTCCGCGGTGCCTCGCCGCGCGACCCGGCTACCGGGATGCTTGTCGGCGGCGAGTTCATGCTGCTGGCTTCCGCCCAGTACATGTTCCCTCTCACCGCCGACGACAATCTGCGGGCGGTCGTCTTCTGCGACACGGGAACCGTCCAGCCGACGATCGACAACTGGAGCGACAAGTACCGCATTGCCCCCGGCTTCGGACTGCGGATCAGCGTAGCCGCCATGGGCCCGGCCCCGATCGCGCTAGACTTCGCCTTCCCGATCTCCTCCGAGATCACCGACCGCGAAGAGATCTTCAGCTTCTTCGTGGGCTTCAATCACTAATACCCCCGACGGTAGCCCCATTGGGTGAAGTCGCCGTAGTAGCCGGTGTGTGAGACGGACCAGGGGCGGTATCGCACACCGAAGTAGCCCCAGTTGTACGGCGGCACGCCGAACCCATAGCCGTACCACTTCGAGTTACCCTGTCCCGAGTTACCCTGTCCCTGGCCGAACCGATGTGGCCCCGGTGCCGTGGCCCCCATCGGCACGTCCGGAGTAACGCCGTGGGTTATATGTGCAGGCCGGCTCGCCTTCGTCCACGCCGTTCCGAGGAAATCGCGCAGTCCTGCCTGCGCCTCAGTCGCCGTGCAGCACAACAGACCGACCAGAATCATAGACCAACGGCAGTATCGCATCGTTTCTGTTCCTCTTATCAAACTAGGGTTCGCGGTGCGGGCCACTATCTATAGATCGTTCCGGCGGGCATCCCACCGCGCGTGAAGATATACGGATGGTAGCGAAGAAATGATCGGCCGGTTCCGGTCATACCGCTTGGGTAAGATAGGCGGAGCGATGAGTGGCAATGGCAACCGAAACTCCCGCCCCCCCGAACGCAGTCGGGGGGCGTTTCAGACCACTGCCCACTCCCCACTGCCTTCAATCATACTTAATCAGGCTGACCGTCTGATACTGCTGGATCTTCTCGACCCCGCCGAGCCCGAGCAGTTCGATTAGAAACGCACATCCGACCACGGTGCCGCCGCTCTGCTCGACCATTCGGCAACAGGCCTCGACGGTTCCGCCGGTGGCCAGCAGGTCGTCGACCACGAGCACCTTGGCCCCGGACGTGACCGCGTCGGCGTGGATCTCCAGCGTATCGGTCCCGTACTCCAAATCGTAGGTGTACGAGATCGTGTCGTGCGGCAGCTTACCCGGCTTGCGGATCGGCACCAGGGCCGCATTGAGTCGCAGGGCGATCGGCACGGCGAAGAGGAAGCCCCGGGCCTCGGCCGCGGTGACCACGTCGATGCCCGCATCGCGAAACGGCTCAGCCATCCGGTCGACCGCCTGCCGCAGCGCAGCCGGGGCGGCCAACAGGGGTGTGTTATCGCGGAACAGGATCCCCGGCTTAGGAAAATCGGGGATATCGCGGATGAAGGCGGTCAGATCCAAATCGTTCGATTTCGGCATGGCGTGGTTCTCTCGTGGCACAGGCGGCCCGTCTGGTTTGTTCCGGCAGGGCATCACGAATATACGCCCCCGGCCAGCATCCGAACAGGGGGGGCTGGTGTACTCTCGGCCACGCCAATAGAGAAACACCTGCCGCCACCCCATCGCGGCAATGGCGGACGCACGTCGGTACCGCTGTCTTCAGGGCAATTCGCAAGAAGCGGTTGCCGACACGAAGATGGACACCTGGAGAGATTGGGCGACACGTCCGCGGGCTTCCGCCCTCGGCTATTGCCCCACAGAAAAGCCACGCGCCCCCAAATCCCAAATCCCAAATCCCCCTACTCCCACGCCACCACGACCGGACAGCCAACCTGAATGC
>JABMRB010001425.1 GCA_013202865.1 Candidatus Nealsoniibacteriota bacterium
ATGACAGGGGAAATGACGAAGCACGAATGACGAATGACGAAGGAAGAAAAACGCCGCAAGATTCTTTCGTCATTCGTCATTCGTGCTTCGTCATTTCCCCCTATAGGTAGTTCAACAGCGTCATCTGGAGGATGCTGGCGGTGGACCGCAGGGCGGCCTCGAAGGAGAGCTGCCGGGCGGTCATTTCGGATGCGACCTCGACGAGGTCGGCGTCGAGGTCCTCGGAGAGGATCGATCGCAGGTCGATCTCCTCGGTTTCGAGCCGCTGCTGCATGACGTCGACGTTCTGCTGGCGAGCCCCCAGTTCGGCCCGGGTGAAGTTCAGGTCGAGCGTGCTCTGCGAGAGCAGGGCCATCGCGCGGGTGGCTTCGACCATATCGTTCGCCTCCAAGGCGGTGCGGAGCCGCACCAGGGCCGTGAAGACGCTCTCGGTTTCCATGGGGTTGACGTCGCGGCCGGTAAGCACCTGTGTCAGTCCGACCACGGTGGCCTGGGCGCTCTGCTGTCCTTCCGGGATCAGCCCAAGCCAGTTGGCCGCGGAACTGGCACCGGAGTTGGCGACGGTCAGCGTTTGGGGGCCCGGGACGGCGTCGATCAACTCGATGCCGTTTCCGTTGACGGCTAATTGGGCCGTGTAGGTGCCACCCGACACGGCGTTTATCGCGATCAGCACGTCGTCGACGGTCTGCGCCGCGCTGACGTCGACGTTGACCGTAACGCCGTCGGTCCGTGCGATCGTGAAGTCGGTGCCCGTCTCCGCTTGGATGCCGAGTTGGAAGTTGAGGTCCTGCAGGCGAACGGCGTTATTGAAGGTCCGCAGCCCAAGGTCGGCGGCAGTGGTTCCGCCGTTTTCGCCGATCATGAAGTCGGCACCGCTGATCCGCGATCGAACGTTGATTCCGGTGCCGTCGGAGTTGATCTGGGCCAACACGCCGGCCTCGGACAAGTTGAGCGTGTTGAGCACGTCCTGGACGCTTTGGGCACCGGCGAAGGAGACCGTGGTGGTTGAGTTTCCGTTGACGATGAGCAGCCCCGAGCTCTGGTCCCAGGCTGTGCCGGTTCCGCCTGCGGTCGTGCCGGCGACGGCGGCCGGTGGAGTGGCGTCGACGATTCCCATCCCTCCGTTGCGGGCGTCGATCGGGTCGAGCCGGGCTCGAATGGGCACCGTAGGAGGAACCGCGTTGAAGGCCGCATTGACGACGTCGACCACGCGGCTGGCGCTGGTGAAGCCGGTCCTCACCGTTACCCTCAACGTGTTGGGCCCGATCCACTGGGCGATTTCGTCCATGCCCGGGGTGAGAACCGTCCCGTCGTCGTCGAAAATGACGTCGATGCCGTTGGTGGCGACGCCGGCAAACGGTCCGGTGGTAATAGTGGTACCGACGACGCCGGTCTCGAAGATGATGTCGTTGTCGGTGCCGAGGGAGCGGGCGACCACCGAGGCCCGCGTGCCGAGCAGGTCGCCAACGGGTGTGGTCAGCTTCAGCAGCGGATCGAGGTCGGTGCCGACAAGTGGCCCAACGACGGGCGTTTCGGCAAGGATCCCCAATTCATCGGCCGTGGTCCCGCCGCCGGTCTCCATGACGACCAGCGAATCGCCCGGCGCCGGCGCGCTCAACTCGATCATCAATCCGGTGGCGGTAATCTCGACGTTGAGCGGCTTTGCGATCGGTGGATTGGCGCGGATCAGTGTCGCCACGTCGCCGATGGTTTCCGCGGCGCTGAGGTCGATCGTGCTGGTGATGCCGTCGACGGTGATCGTGATGCTGCCGTCGGAGATCCCGCGACCGGCGCGCAGGTCAGCCAGCCGGGTGTCGGCCGTCAGAATCGGATTGAGATCGACGGTCCCTTCGGCCGGATCGGAGATGACGCCGAAGGCCTCGCTTCCATTGACGTTGGTATCGAACAGCAGGTCGACGTCGGAGTAGCTGGCCAACCGGCCTTCGTCGCCGTCGTAGCGGATCATGCCCGTCTCGGAGATGGCAAACGGGAGAACGCTGGTGTCTCTGCCGGCGAAGAGATGGCGGCCGCGGAACTCTTGGTTACCCGCGTCGAGCAGTTGGTTCAGGATCTGGCCGAGTTGCTGCGAGGCGGCCGACCGTTCGATGTCGGTTGCCTGGTCGCCAATGGCCCCCAGTGCCAGGCCACGGGCCTCGGTCAAGGCGTCGGAGAAGGCCGACAGGGCGGTGTCGGAGGCCGTCATGTACGACTGATTGATGTCGAGGTTTCGCCCGATCTGCTCACGTTGTTCCAGGAGCCGTTGTAGACTCATCACGCGGACGGCCGCGTTGGCGTCCTCGCTGGGTAACTGGAATCGCCGCCCGGTGCTCAATTGCGTGTGGATCCGGTACAGATCCAACTGATCGGCTTGCGCCTGGTTGGTCAGCCGACGGCGGACGAACAGGTCGCTGACTCGCGTGGTTGGGATGCCGATGATCGTCATGGCAGCGGGTCGGTTAGGGTTTCAGTAGGGTGCGTGAAACGCACCACAACATCCGGTGGAGGTGCGTTTCACTCCCGTAGAGGTGCGTTTTTACGCACCCTACAAAGTGACCAGCAACCCCAATAAGTCGTTGAGTGTGGCGATGTACTTGGCCGAGGCCTGGAACGATCGCTGGAAGGCGATCATTCGCATGGCCTCTTCGTCGATGCTGACGCCGCTGGTGGCCATCTTCTGCCCGCGGAGCGTTTCCTCGAAAACGCGGGCTCCCTCGGCCACGGCCCGGGCAATCGACGACGCCTGGGTGGTCTCGCCGGTCAGCCGGTCGTAGAGCACGGCCAGGGTTTGGTTGTTTTGTGATTCGAGCGGGCGTAGCAGGAAGCCGGCCAGGACCAGGGCGTTCTGCTCGTTGGCTACGTAGGGACCGGTTCCCGTGTCGCGGCTGGCGGCGAACTTCGACGGGTCGGTCTGAAGTTGGCTGTTGACGCCCAGGTTCCGCGCCGTCGAGCCGGTGAAGAACGTATTCAACCCCAAGGCCGCCAGCACACCGCTGGTGTCTCCGTCGAAAGTGAACTCCCCGCTGGACGACGCCGCGCTGATCGTCAACCGGCCGGCGGTCGTCGTCGAGGCCGAGATGCCGGCGACGGCGTCGAGGTCGGCGGCCAGTGTGCTGAGCGTCGCGTCTGTGCCGATGCCGTCGAGGTTGACTTGAATCGTGGTTCGCTGCGTCTGATCGGTCACCGTGTTGCGGGTGAGAACGGTGAACGATCCGTTGGTCGGCGCGAACTCCAGTCCGGCCTGATCCAACGTCAGGTTGTTGGCGATGGTAGGGAACTCGCTGGTCAGGTTGTCGTACCAGTTGATCCCCTGGCCCTGGGAGTAGAGCTTGTTGAATTCGTAGGTGAGCGACTTGCTGAAGTTGTCGAGTTGTGTGAGGAAGCCACCGGTGGTCGTGTCGCGCCCGGTGATCAACCCGGCCAGTTTCCCCGAACTGGCGGTGATCGGCGAATCGGTGTCGGCCAACTGGATGCTGGCAGTTGCCAGTCCCTGCTCGCTTTCCAGCAGGACCTCGACCTCGCGGGCAACGCCCTCGAAGACGAGGAAATCGCCGCCGTTGTAGATGGCTACACCGCCGCTGGGCTGTTCCTTGATGCGGACGTCGATCAGTTCGGACAATTCCTCCATGGCCTGCAGCCGCTGGTCGCGCAACCCGACCGCGTCGCTGGCCGACACGTCGCCGCCCTCGAGGTTGGCGATCTGCACGTTCAACAGGCGAATCGTCCCGATCAGCCGGTTGATGTCTTCGGCCATGTCGATGACCTGGTCGTTCAGGTCGGAACGCATCTCGTTGACGCGGTTGTAGAGCCGGTTTACGTCGCCGGTGAGGATGCCACCCTGCAAGACGGCCAGATTGCGCAACGTGATGTTGGTGGGCTCGTTGACGACGTCGTTGATGGCGTTGAAGAAATTGGTCATCGAGGTGCTCAGGTCGGTATCGCTGAGTTCCCCGATTACACCTTCCAACTGCATGTAGGTGTTCTCCAGCGTCTCCGCGCTGACCCGATCGCTGACCGCCCCGCGAAGTCGCTCTTCGAGAAACAGATCGATCTTCTGGATGATCGCCTCGACGCGGACCCCCAACCCCAGCAGCAGGTTACCCTTCTTCTGCGTGGCCGCCGGCGTGAGCACGACCTCTTCGCGGATGTAGCCGGGTGTGTTGGCATTGGCGATATTCTGCCCGATCACTTGCAGGGCGATCTGGTTCGCCTGCAGCGTATTGTTCGCCAGCCCGATAGAACTGAAGAGAGACATGATCTATTCCACGCAGTTTCGCGAGATGTCCAGGAATCGCTAGGCTGCCCTGTCGACTAGGGCGCCACTCGCACCTGCGGACTCCTCTTCTCCATATGTCGGCTGAAGTTGCCCGCCGGTCGCGATAATCTCTAACAACTGCGAAAGATGTATCAGCGTCCGCTGGACGACGACCCAGTTGGTCAAGCTATGGTGTTTCAGCAGTCGCGCCCGGGAACTGGCCGTTTGCACTTGCTCGCGGAGCCGGTTGCGTTGGTCTTCGGGGAGTTTTCGGCTGAGCGATTTGATGCTGTCGCCGGGCAGTCCTTCCCGTTTGGCGCGAGCCAGCAGATCCTCTCGACGGGTCATGCACTGTTGCAGGCGGTCGACGAGGTCTTCCTCCTGCGGTCCGATGGCAGCCAGTCCCTCGCTGTCGGCGGCCACCAGCAGTTCACGTTTCTTGGTCAGGGTTGCTAGCAGTTCGTCTTGGACGGCCAACAGGTCGTTCAGTAGGGACGCCAGATCGGATTCCCAGGAGGTCTCCATGGATGATGCCTTTTTATCGTCGGGGGGGACGGTGGGGATTTGGGATTTGGGATTTGGGATTTGGGATTTGGGATTTGGGATTTGGGATTTGGGA
>JABMRB010001426.1 GCA_013202865.1 Candidatus Nealsoniibacteriota bacterium
AGTACCAACAGCGCAAAAAAGCGACTGCGGCAGAACATCGCCCAGCGGGCGAGAAATCGATCGATCAAGCGGGAGGTCCGCTCTCAATGCCGCAAGGTTAACGAGGCGATCGAGGCCGATGACGCCGAATTGGCGGAGACCGAATTCCGGCTGGCCGCCAAGAAGCTCGACCGGGCCGGTAGCCGAAACATCATCCATCGAAACGCCACCGCCCGAACCAAGTCGCGCCTGTCGACCAGAATCAAGGCGATCAAGCAGGCGTAACCTGCTCGATGATCCAGCGGTCCACGTCGGCCAGCATCTGTTGGCACAGTTCGTGGCCGCAGGGATACTGCCGCAACGTGACCGACAGTCCGGCCGTATGGAACAGCCGGAGGTTCTCGCAAACTTCTTCCGGCGGATACTCTTGGCTGTCGCGCCCGACGGCCAGGAGGATCGGCAGTTGGCGCACGTCGACGAGTTGCCCCAACGGGGTGTGGCCGTCGGGAAACGCTCCACAGAACGATGCCACGCCGGCAAACCGATGGGGATGGGTCATCGCCATACGGAAGGCCATCGTGCCGCCGTCGCTAAAACCGGCCAGGAAGACCTTTCGCCGGGCAACGTGAAACTTCCTCGCGGCCGCCTCAATGCCGTCGAAGATACACGCCTCGGCCTGGCGGATGGCCTCGTCCGTCTGGTTCCAACCGTAGCCGTCACCGTCGCAGCCACCTGCCGCGGCAAGGTGCATACCGCGCGGAGCGACCGCCACGTAGTTTCTCATGCTCACCTGCGGCATGATTCGCAGCAACTGCCGCTCGTCGTCGCCGCGACCGTGCAGCCAGACGACCAGCGGATACCCGTAGCCCGGCTCGTAGTGCAACGGACCGAACAGGGCACACGTGGTGTCGCGGTCGGGTGTGGAAAAGAGTGCCGATTCGGCACGGAAGGCTGTGTTTTCGGCAGACGGCAGGGAGAACTTCAATGGGGGTTCAGTCCGATGCATAGCGGCTGAATCCTCTCAATATCGAATGATTACAGATGATGGGGATAAGTCCGCAAGCCCCGGCGCTCTCGCCGATCCGACCAACATCCACCGAGGCCCGAACCGATGCACCTTACCCGATAGCCGGCAGGTTTGTCAACTGCGGGGAGATTCGCCCGGCGATTTTTCAGTGTGCAGTGCTATCATCGCGAGCTTCGGCCGCCAGGCAATCCACAAGGGGGGCGTCCCCTTGGTCGCGATGTCAATTCCTAAGGCGACCGGCCGGAGGTGATTTACCGATAGCCGGATTCGCAAGGATTACCCATTTTGCCAAATCGGCAGGCTTTGAATATCTCTAAGGAATGGCACAATCGCAACCGATAAAGGGCTGAACAGACCGAATCTGTTCCCCGTGTGTGGTGCGCGCTGGGAACCACCTGCCAGGAAGGGAATCTGGGCATGCATGACCATCACACCGATGAGGCTTGGGGCGGCGAGGATCCGGCGACCCTGCAACAGGCAGGCAACAGCCGTAGCGCGGCAAACGAAGGGTTTGGTGGACCGCATATCCTTGCCCGGATGCCAGATCTCGAAACCGAAACGCTCCGGCCCGAGCGTGCCAGCGCGCGATCCGAGGGCCGGCTGATCAGCCGGCGGCTGGCTACTCGCCTTTTGGTTGGCGGGGGTATCCTCCTGATGCTGGCTGCGGTCGTGCCGTGGTGGCTCGGACGTACCGTCGAAGGAGAGGGCGGCAAGGCGATCCATCCTAACGCACCGCCTGCCCCGCTGTTCGACGCCCAGGCTGCCCAGCAGTCGGACAAGAAACCGACCCGGCTCCAACCGCAGCAGCCGCCCGACTTGTCGCTGGACATTCAAGTCCCGGAAGGCGGGCTCGACTTCATGAACATGCCGTCGCCCGGCAACGCCAACCCGGGCAAATCGGCCGCCCCGCCGTCACAGCCACCGCGTCCGATCGACGTCAACATAGAGACCGGTCGTTGGGACCGTCTGCCCGAGCAGCCCACGCTCCAAGGCGAGCGCCCGGCACACCGCGTATCCGGCCTGCCCACCCGACGCACCTGGGACATTCCGTCGCCGGCTGGTGCCGGGTATCCTTCCCCGCCGCCGCGGGCCGGCTCGTTCGAGGCGCCGCCGAACGTTTCTCACGGGCTGATGCCCGATCCGGCCGATCAACGGGTCCGGCAGCCGCCGACCGATCTGATCCACCCGCAGGCCGCCGTGAACCGCCCGATGTCGATCGGCATGCCGGGGCCCGTCCAGCCGGGTATCGCCCGACTGGAAGGCATCATTCAGGACCCTCCCGTCAGGACGACCTATGACCGCAATCGACAAGGCGTTCATTAGAGCGTACACGCAGCAGGATTCGGCAGCGGCGGCGGAACTCGACGACGTCCCTGGGCTGTCCTTTGCTGAACAACTGGTATCGCAGCCGGCGGAACTGCTTGCGCACCCGCCGCACGAGGTAGTGGAACCGGCCGCCGCACCCGCGCCGCAAGACAATTCCGCGTTCTCGCTGGACGACCTATCCGCCGCGTTGGGCGGCCTGGACGAACGGCCCTCGCAGCAGCGCCTCCAGGCTGTGAAATCTCCACCGGCGGAATCCCCGCCGACGGACTTCCAAGAGCCGGACTTCCAAGAGCCGGAATCCCAGGAGACGGAATCCCAGGAGCCGGAATCCCAGGAGCCGGAATCTCCCTGCCTGCTCTATCGGGTCGATCCGCCGGCAAGTAAGCCGGTCATGGCCGATCCGGTTGCTGCAGCCGATCACAACACCGTTCCGCCACCACACATCGCACAGCTCGCGGACGGACCGGACGTTGCCACCGAGCCGCTGGAGAATGCCACCGAGCCGCTGGAGAATGCCACCGAGCCGCTGGAGAATGCCACCGAGCCGCTGGAGAATGCCACCGAGCCGCTGGAGAATG
>JABMRB010001427.1 GCA_013202865.1 Candidatus Nealsoniibacteriota bacterium
GGTACGGACCCGTATGCCCGGTGGTGTGACAGGGAAAGCCCGCGAGGGCCTACCTATGTCGATTGAAACGCCGTCGGCGTAACGTGTAGCGACGCGTGTGCTTGCACGCACGCGTCCATACGTTCCGACCATTTACGCGTGCAAGCACGCACCCTACGGCCAGCACGCCCCCAGCAGCAAGTCCACGGCCTCTTGTGCCGTGGAATTCCGGTCGCTCGTCCCGGCCCGGTCGAGCCCCTGCTCCGCCAGCCACGCCAACTGCCCCAGCAAAGCCTCTTCTCCCTCGCCTCTCGCCCCTAACCTCTCGCCCCCAATTTCCGCCACCTCGCCGAGATCAATCAACCGCAATGCATTGAGGAAACTCGTCTGGTTGTTCCGCGCCAGCAGCACATCGCTGGCATTGACATGGCCGTCCCGGTCGAAGTCGTAAGGAAACGTCATCGCCGCGGGCGTCAGGAAGTCGCGCGGATTGTTTCGGGCCAGCAGCAGATCGGCGATCGTCACGCGTGCGTCGGTCGTCGAGTCCCCCGCCTCGGCCACGGCGTTGCCGAAGTAGAAGACGTCCTGTTCTTCCAGGCCGGTGTTGTCCGTGACCAACACGGTCACTTGCAGCCACTGGTTCTGGATGGCATGGTCGGGCCAAAGGATAGTCACCCGGTCGAAGCCACCGATGCCTTCGTTCGGCCGCACGGTAACGCTGGTCGGGACCGGGGCCTCGTCCCAGTCGTCGGGATTGTTATCGTTGCCGACCTTAAACACGAAATCCTTCGCCGCGGGAGTCTCGCCCCCTCCGGGAACATCGACCATCAAGCCGTTGATCCCCCGGTGATAGCTCGTGTAGTTGGCAAAGCTGGCTGTCTCGCCGGGCAACAGGGCGATCTTGTCGGTGGCGACGGCGTCGTCGTCGGCCAGTTCCTTGTCCTCAAGCTCACCGCTGTCGAAGGCAGAACCTTCATAAAGGAGTTGCCCACCGCCTTGGACGATCACCCGATGGTCTTCCACCTCACCGTCATCGGCGGGACCGTCAAGGGACAGGCCGCCGGCACTGCTGAGACGGAAACGAGCGTAAGTCTGCCCGGGCCGTGCGCCGGCGGGCACCGGGAAGTCCAGGCCGTTGACTCCCACGTCCAACGACACGTTGTCAAACACGTGCTCGCCGGGGTCTAACCAATCGCCGTCTCGATTGAAGTCGATCCAAGCGTCGAGCTTTCCCGCTACGGAAGCGGCCACGTCCACGGTTGCCGTGCCCTCGCGAGTCAATTGCGACGTGAAATCCACACCGTCTTCGTCGTCGATGCCGCTGTTGTCGTCGCCATTGGCGGCGGGGCTCGGCTGACCGTCCGATTCCTCATCCACCGCGGCCCCGAGGTGGAAACCCAGCACGATGACGTGCCGCGCTCCGTTATCGGCCAGCAACGTCGGATAGGGGCTGGGGGCGTCGCCAAAGTCCAACGGGAGGTGGTTGCCGAAGTCCAAGCTGGGAAAGATCGCGCCGGAGAAGACCAGCAGTGGGTGAAGTCCACCCGGTGGCGCCGTCTGGATCCAGTTCGGCTGCGGTTGCTCGTGGATGGGATAGAGGCCGGGGGGGAGGTTTGTAATGGCGTACACGCCCCCGTTGCTAGTAACGTCGAATGGCTCGTCCGCGTCGCGGAGCCCGTCGCCATCGACGTCCGCGTAGACGACCCAGCCGTCGAGGCCCGGCTCGCTGGCGTCCTGGGTGCCGTTGCCGTCAAGATCACTGTACTTCAGCCCGCTGACCGCGCCATACTGGAAGTTGCCAAAGTCGACGTTGTCAATCACGTCACGGTCGGTGATCGTGACGGAGTGACCGTCGGCGGGGGAAGTCTGCATCCATCCGGCCTGCGACTCCTCGACTGCAACGTACGTTCCGGGGGGCACATCGAGTATGGCGTAGTCACCGTTGGCGTCGGTGGTGTCGAACAGTTCGCCGTCATCTCTCTGGCGGTTGTCGTTTGTATCCAAGTAGACGGACCATCCCTGCAACCCCGGCTCTCCCGCCTCCCACGCGCCGCTGCCATTGAGGTCGTGCCACTTGTGTCCCCGCACTTCGCCGGGGAACGGACCAGTATGCCGAGCCCACAGATTCGCACCCACCATCCAGGTGTCGACTTGATCGTGATCGTCTTCGACGCGCCATGTCGTATCGCCGTTCGGCGCCACCAGACTTGACGTGATGACGAAGACATCGCCCGGGGTGGTGGGGATCACGGCATTGCCTTGTTCCGAATCGGCCCAGTCCTTCGTCTCTACCACGGAGTAGTCCGTATTGCCGTAGACGTGACTGCCGCCGAGCCATGTATTGACGTTTGGGTTGTTGCTTTGCACGTTGTAGGAGACGTCGCTAATGGTGCCGCCCTGTTGCGGTTCGGGATAGGCGCTGAATGTCCCGAAGTCTTTGTTACCCTCCAACGCATTGACCGTGCCCAGGTCCGAATCGGTGGCCTTCCTAACGGCCGACTGCGGCTGGGTGGCATTGGTGGCGGCGTAGACCGAGGTGCCGGATATTGAAGTCGAAACGGCGGGGCTGTTGTCGCTTATGCTGTAGCTGACTCCACTTATCATGCCTCCGTTTTGTGGCTGTGGATACGCGTTGAAGTTGGAGATGAACTTGTTGCCTTCCGTCCCGTTCACGACGCCCGACCCGGAGTCGGTGGCCGTTCTGATGGCCGTCCGAACTCCGAAGCCACACGGATCATAGCCACTGTCCGGCGTATCGGCGTCGGGAAGAGGGGAGGAGGCAGACGTCATGCTTCCCCAATAGGATCCGGCAAATGTAAAAGTCGACAAAGTGTTCATGTAGTACGAATTCCCCAACTTCCAGTAAGGTTTTCGGCCAGATACGCGGAATTCCGTGGCTCCGGAGTGCGTGCAGTTTCCATCGCGTCCCCAGAAGGATCCGGCAAACGTATACGTTGACAGGCTGTTATAGCGATAGGTGGTTCCTGACTTGTAGAAGACCTTCCCGCCGATTATCTGGAACTCCGTCGCCCCCGATGACGTACACGTCCCGTCGTGGCCCCAGAAGGAACCTGCAAACGTATACGTTGACAAGTTGTTATAGTGGTATGTGGTTCCCGATTTGTAGAAGACGTCCCCACGGATGATCCTGACTTCCGTTGCACCTGCTGACGTACAAGCCCCGTCGTGGCCCCAGAAGGAACCTGCAAACGTATACGTTGACAAGTTGTTATAGTAGTATGTGGTTCCCGACTTGTAGAAGACCTTCCCACCGATTACTGCAAAACAGGTTGCCCCCGAACTGGTGCAAGTTCCCCTGTTTCCCCATGCGCTCGACGTGTAGTTGGTCATGCTGTTGTAGTAGTACGTGGTGCCGGATTTCCAGAATGGTTTTCCGTTGACCACCCGGAACTCGGTGGCACCCGAGCCCGTTACCGTCCTCCCGTCCTTATACCAGGTGGTGCCCTGCTGATAGAATCCATAGTCCGCCGGGTCACCCTCGCCGGGCATGCTCACGCCCCACGTTTCCGTGCCCGTGCCCGTCACCGTCCAGGTGAAGTGTTGGTCGGGATACGTCTCCCACGTCTCGGTTCCCTCTCCCTCGGCGGTCCATTGGAAGTTCTGATTCGGGTAGATGGTGACGTCCTCGGTACCCTCTGCAGTAATCGTGTATCCGAATTCTACGTTCGCCTGAGCATTAGCAGGGTCATCCGCTTGGCCCGCCTTGGCGACGGGCACGATATCCACCGCCTTATCGGATGCACCGATCACCACGGCGGGATCGTCAGTCTGAGGCCACGCAGCATCGGCGGTGAGAGACTGATCATAGAGCGGGCCGTCGAGTGGATTCTGTGCCTGTAGCGACGAGAAGAGGTCAACCGCCGAGAGCAAGCACCGCTTTTCCACCGGTTCGACAACTAGGCTGCGAGTCTTCGGGCCACGTTGTCTGGCGTGTTCATTACGAACCTTCGTACGAGAGAAACGTCCAAACCGGCGTAGAATCGTAGATCTCATCGAACGACTCCTTTGGCATAGAAGCCCGGAATTGCAGCGCGAGTCCTTGCGTGTGAAGTCCCTGCTTTCCGTCCAGGGACTAACGCGGTCCCGAAGATCTCATTAGATCGCATGCGGCCCCGTTTGGCGACCACCAGACCGAGCCACCTGTCGAGGATGGTACTCGTTCTCACCCGCCGACACAAGCAATCGATCCGTTGATAGTGCTCGCAAGAGTCATCGGGCGTGACACACGTGTGTCACCGGTAGCGAAGTCAATAGAGCGAGTAGGGGGAGTGAGGGGATAGTGGATGGTGGGTAGTGGATAGTGGGGGGAGTGGTGCGACACAAACCCCCAGTCCCCAGCCCCAATCCCCAAGAACGCAAAAGGGGGCGACGGTCAATAACCGCCGCCCCCGGGAGCCGCTGTTCTGCTTGCGATGAGTCCTACGGCTCGATCAGGTACGCTTGCTTGTCGAGCGTTAGTAGGACCGGTTCGTCGAAGACCATGTATTGCGACATCTTCTTGCCGTGCAATCGGGCGAGATCGAAGTAGCGGTCGCTGAACTGCTTCACTCGCGTGGGGGCCTTTTCCTGGTCGGCAGTGACCTGGGAGTCGACCCATTGGCCGCTGCGGAAGTAGAACGTGCGGGAGCCGATGCTGCGGATTACCTTGCCGGCATCCTTGGCCTCCTTCTTCGCCTTCTCAGCCAGCGCCGGGCCGGTGGCGTAGCCGGAACTGTTGCGGCCCATGCTGCTGCCCATGCCTGCCTGACCATTGGGGCGACCGCCCGGACGGGGGCGGGAAGCAGGCACTGAGGAAAGCGCCTCGGCGGCGTCGGCGGCCATTTCGGCGGCCGGTGCTGCTGGTGCCCGGTCGGCCCGTTTCAGCGAACCCTTGTAGGCCCGTTGGGCGAACCCGCCGCGACCGTCGGTAGTGTTTAGTGCGCCAAGGCGACTGCCCGCCTGTCGCGTGGCGGCGGCCAGATCGCGGACCGGGGCGTTTTCGTCGGCCATGAACGACGTGTAGGGCGTCAGGATGCCGTGCCGCGTGGAGAGTGTGACCAGTTCCTTGACCAATTCGTCGTTCGTGCCCTTGAGGTCCAACTCGTCGAGGATCTCGCCCACGCGGCGCACGGCCCAGAGCTTCTCGATGAAGGCGTGCGTCTCGTCCTGGCTCTTGTCGACCAGCTTGGCCGGGAAGTCGAACTGCTGCTGCTTCTCACCCACCTTGCCGCTGACGACCACCTTGGCGGTGCCCGGCTTCTTATAGCGGCCGACGACGACCAACTGCTCGCCGGCGAACAGATCGAACGAACCGGCGGGATAGACGCGGTTGACCGGCTTGCCGTCCTCGGCCTTCACGGCGTCGAGGTCGAAGGTGATCTGCACGTCGGTCATCACGGGCGA
>JABMRB010001428.1 GCA_013202865.1 Candidatus Nealsoniibacteriota bacterium
ATCGGGCAGAAATCCTCGCTGTGCGGCCGGAGCACCTGACCGACCAGGAGGCTTTTACCCACCTGCGACGGACCGTAGACCGCCGCGGCGACCGGCACCTTGGCCGACGTGTAGAGACTGCTCGCCAGGCGGCGCAATTGCAGCATCTCGAATTCGTCGCTCTCGGCTACCGGCAACAGCTCGGTCGATTTGCGCGACGGATTGTATTCTGAGAGCCAGTCGCAAAGCTCAGTCGCCAGGTTATCAACCTGTTCCGCGCGGCGGATCAGGTTGCGGTCGCGTTCGTCTGGAAATCCCATGGAACTTGCACCCTACTCAAATAGCGTATTGACGTTCGGTGGTGTGTTTGATCGATCGGTCCGCTCGATCTCCGGCCGTAGCCGGAAAGTGAACGGGTATTGCTGGACGGATCCGTCGGTCGTGTCCTTCGCTTCGATAATCAGGTTGTACAGCGAATTCGGGGGACCGAATTGCATCCGCGGGCTATGTACGGTGACCTGTTGCGAGCCATCGGCCAGCGATTCGGCCGGGGTCCACTGGACACCCTCGGGTGCCTGACCGGCCACGTAAGCCCGGTATTGTAACGGGTTTTCCGACTGCGCCGCCAGTACAGTCATCGCGACGCCGAAGTCGTCCGTGCCGGAGTTGAGTTTCTGGCTCACTTGCACGAACCGCTGGCCCGAGACGGATACCGTAGCAAAGGCGTCTCTTCCACGGTATGAGGCCCGAATCTGCGTCTCGCCCAAGGCCTGCGCAACGAATCGGCCAGGCACCGCCGGATCGGCCGAGAGCACGGCTCCGTTCATGCTCTCGAGCGTGGCGGGGACCTCGAACGGCTGGCCATCGGTGCCGACGGTTACGACCGACATCGGCGGCGTCGGCTGGCCAATCTGGAGGCTGATCGCCGCGGGGCGGATTTCGAGCCTTTCGCCGCTGATTACCCGAACTTCGATGTTCGTGGAGGCCCCGTCGTAGGGCCCGGCCGGGTCGACCGCGGCGACTACCACGTTGGTTCCACCCGGTGCCAGACCGCGAACGGTCTGTTCGGTGACCGATTCGATCACATTTTGGCCTGCCGAGGGAATCACCCGGTAAGCGATCGGCCGCAAAGGCTGACCGCCGCCCGGATCGAGCAACACGCTGCTGAATCCGGCCGTTTCGCCGGCCCAGACGGTCAGCGGATCGGGCTGCACGAGCAGTCGACCGGGTACGGCCATCACGTCGCCGACCGAAACCAACATCGGGCGTGCCAGCAAGGTCTCACCGTCGGCGTCGGTGAGCGTGGCCCCCAGGCGGGTTTGCCCCTGCCCGGCCGGTTGGACGCTGCGCCCGGATTCGTCCTGACCGATCTGGACGACCCCGGCCGGTGTGGCATTGACCTGGAGGTTTGTGGCGTTGGTTATATCGCGGCCGTCGGAGCCGTCGGTCAGCACCTCGACGACGCGGAAGCTGGTAGCGGGTGAATTGGGCGACAGGCGGAGCACCTCGGGTACGAAGCGGAGTTCGCGGACGTCGGCCGAGGGGACGACGACGCCCCCGACGACATGTCCGCCCGGTCCACCGTAGCCCCATTCGACCCAGCCGGGGCCGCCGCGCCAATGTTCTTCGGTCCATCCACCCGGCCCACCCCGATAGCCGCCGCCCGGTCCGTAGATCACGCCGCCGGGTACGTCGACAAGCTGGCCGACGCCAACCGGTGCAGTGCCCGGAACGACGTCCAAGGTCGCAGTCGCTTGCTGATCGCCGATCTTGGCAACTACCGACGTACGCCCCGGTTGGTTGCCGCGGACGGCCAGGGCATTCGGGGCCGCTTCAGCGATGCTTTGTTCGCCGACGTACAGCTTTACCCCATGCTCGGGCCCCAGCACGCGACGCTGGCCGCCCTGCAATGCGGTGACTTGATAGACCAACGGCTGGCCGGGATGGATCGTGGCGGCGGCCGGCTCGATCCGCAGATCTCGTAGCACGTCGTTGCTGACGGTGACGTGTACCCGCCCATTGAGCCGATCCTGCCAGGAGACGGCCACCTCGGCGCTGCCGGCCGCAACGGCGTCGACGTCGCTGGCACCGACGATGCGAATCGCCCCGGGATTGGCCCCGGCGGGTGTGAGTTTCAGGCTCGGTTGCGGGAACAGGTCGTGCGTTCCGCTGGCCGCGCGGCCGAGAATACGCAGCCGCCGCAGTTCGCCGGTCGACATCTGCAGCGCCGGCGGCTCGACGACCAGCTCGGTGATCGGCCCGTCGGCAACCTGTACGTAGGCTGTGCCGGTGGTCTGTAGCTCGGGCAACGTGGCCGTCACGGTCACGTCGGCCGCGGCGGGGGCCAAGGCGCAGGCGAAATTGCCGCGGATTGCCACCTTGCTCGGATCGCTGCTGCTGAGCACGGCCGCGTCGGTTCGGTCGATCCGCCGCCCGTCCGGTCCGACCACGAACACGCGCAGGTCCAACGCCTGACCGGGGACCAGTGTCCCGCCGGACGGTTCGATGACTACTTCGCCGCCGACCAGATTGACGGCCGGGAGGACCTCGACCATCACGTTGGCCAGTTTATCGCCGTAGGTGAACGCCACGGCCGACGCCCCGGGCGAACGGCCCACCAGCGAGTGGGTCTCGGGCACGTATTGGACGACGTCCGGGATGGCGGGCGTCACGTTGCACTGGGCGCTCAGGTCCATGTCGCCGCGGAAGACCGACAGGTGGGCGCCGATTCGGGCCGCCTCACCCACGCGGATGCGGATCAGGCCCGGGGCGATTGTCAGGCCGTCGGCGATCGTGCCCACGTGGACGTCGGCCGCGGCGCTGGCAAGTCCGTTGAACGTGGCGGTGACCTGTGTATTGCCGTTCGCGACGCCGGTGACCGTTGGTCCGGCCATCCGCGCGACGTTTTCGTCGGCCGATTTCCACGTGACCTGACCCAGTCCGGTGATGATGCCGACGGAGTTGCCACCCTTGTATCCTCGAATTTCCAGCGCGTATGACTCGCCTTGCTGCAAGGCGACCGGGGCCGGGGCGATGCGGATCTCGTCGACGTCGACCTCGGCGGTGACGACCGCACGGAGCGGCTCGACGGACGAGACGCCGTCGAACTCGGCATGGACCTCGGTTGCTCCCGGACGCACCCCCACAAGCCGGCCCATGCTGGCGGTCAACGGGGCGCTAGAGGGTGGCTGGGACGTCCGTAGCGTGGCCTTCTTCGTGACCAACCGTGTGAACCCGTCGGGGAAGTGGATTACCACGCGGAAGTCGTCGAACTCGGCGCCGACGGGGAATTGCACCGGCTGCTGCTGGTCGGTGAGGATTTCGACCTTCTCCGGGCGGTCCTCACGCGGCGGGGCCTGATCGAACTGGCCCGGTTGGTAGGTGGTCGTATGGAATAGTACGATTCGCCCGTCGACTTCTGAGCGGAACCACTGCTGGTGGCCCGGCTGTTTGGCCGTCAGTACGGGCGCCTCCCAGCGGACGTATTCGTTCTCGAAATCGGGCGGCCACTCGACGTTGGCCACCGGTTCGGTTTGGCCGTTCTTCTTCACGGCGATCGAGTATCGCTGCTGCGAACCGACCGGCAAGTAGCGTCCCTGCGGCTCGCGGAGCACGAGCACTTCGGCGGCCTTGTCGTTGGGGTTGGGGCCCTTGGCCTTGATCTTGATTCGCCCAATCGCCAGCTTACCGCCGAATTCGGCCTTCAGTTCAAATTCGCCGGAAGCTCCCTCGGGGATCGTCGCCGTCGGGCGGAGGTCTTCGGTGGCCGGTGACCAGATCAGCTCCTTGGGCACGGTCCAGGCGATCGCGTCGCCGCGGACCTCTTTCCACTTGTTGGCGGCCTTGGGCAAGGCCTGCTGAATCTGGAAGGCGACGGTTTGGCCCGGTGCCATCTCCGCCGCTGAGGGGACCATGCGGATCTGGTCCGGCCCGATCGCCTCGACCTCGACCGTGGCCGTGGCGATGCTCGTTAGATAGGGGTAATAGCTCGCGTTGATCTTCAGCGGTTTGATCGTCGGCTCGACGCCAACCACCATTGGCGGCGCGAAACGAATCGCCTCGGGCTGCTCTACCGCGTAGCCCACGCCGGGGCCGGTCAGCCTGGCTCGCTTAGGCTTGCCCTCGTCTTGCACCTCAAGGAACAACGGCAGTCGGGCGACCTCGTCGACGGCCACGTGAACCGCGTCGGGATCGAACACCAGCCGGGCGTTGGCTGGATCGTATACCTCTAGCGATACGCTGGTTGACTTCTCGGCCGACTTGGCGGCGGCCGGGTGCGTGGCGGTCAGGAGCACGCCGTCCGGGGCCGGGGCCATCGCGCGGAACATCCCGCTGGTCTCGTCGATCTTCAACGCGGCTGCGTCGGAGCTGTTGAACTGGGCCAACTCGGGTACCAGTTCCACGTCGCCTTGGGGGCAGGTAGCCGAAAGTACGGCCTGGCCCGTCTCGCCGACCACTCGCAACGTGCGACCGGCCTCGAGTTGAAGCTTCACGGTCGGGTCGGCCTCGACCGACTTGAACGTGACCGGCTTCGACTTCGTGCCATGGTAGGTGGCCGATACCGAGAGCGGTCCGGCGCCGGGCTCCAGCGCCGCGACGCGGTTACCGCGGACCTCCAGCCCCTCGGCACCGTCGGCAGCGAGTTGGCCGTCGAAGGCGAGCCGATGGGGCAACACTTGCACGCGACGCCCGCCGTTGTAAGTCGCCCAACCTTGCATCCGCATCTGCTGTCCGTGTGGCAGTTCGACCGGACCCGGCGGCGTTAACGTCAGCCGGAACGGGGCCAGCACCACTTCCACGCGTGCCGAGGCCCGGTGCTTGCCTAGCCGAAGTGCCAGCATCTGCGGCGAACTGGGGTCGGTCGGCCAGATGCCGTGTAGCTCCATGGTCTCCAGATAGAAATCGGCGTAGCGGCCCGACGGGCGCGTATCACACACCAGCAGATCGGGCGCGATCTCGACGTTGCGATCGGCTTTGTCCTTGCCTTTGATCCGGGCCAACACCCGCGGGCGGATCGTGTCGTCGATCGGCACGACCAGCCGGGCCGGGTCGATCGCGATGGCTAGAAACTCTGCCGACGTGACCGTTACCTCGATCGTTTTCCGCTGATTACCCTGAGCCACCTCGACCTTGGCTTTGCCCACCGCCCGGCCGACGAGCCGGTTCTCGCCGGTGATCTCGACCAGTGTGGGATCGGCGCTGCTGACGCGGATCGGCGTGTTGCTGGCCGAAACGACGTTGAGATCGGTGATCTGGCCGACCACCATCTCGAGACTCTCGGGCGTGACTACCAGGCCGTCAAGGCCCGGGTACAAGTCGACGCTGAATTCGATCTGCTTCTTCAGCCGATCGTCGAACGTTACCGAGAGCTTGCCTCGGCCGACGTGGCGGCCCGCCAGCCGCCGGCCTTCGACGGCGGCCAGGTAGTCGGGACCGACCTCGGTCGCCAGCAGCGAAGACTCGAGCACCGAGTATCGCTTGCCCTTGTCCGAGACGGCGTCGATCGTCAGGTCGCTCGATTGGCCCACGCCCACCGGGTCGGGGGCGACCGCCACTTCCAGCGACTTGAGCTTCGCATTGACGACCGTCACGTTGACCGAGGCGTCGAGATACTCGCTCCGGGCGTCTGCGCGGTACCGCACACCGACCGTCGTCTTCCCCTCGGCCAGGCCTTCCAGGAGGCCTTCGTACGAATAGACGATGCCGTCGTTGCCGGCAGTCCACTCGGCTGCGTCGGTCAGATCGGCCTTGCTTCCGTCCTTGTACTGGCCCGTGAGTTTGAGTCGGGCCGTGGTGCCGATGGCCAATTCGACGTCACCGGGCTCGATCAGGATTTTATCGGGGTTCAACGCCGGCAAGACGCTCAGCGGAACGTAGATCGCTAATTCGCCAAGGTGGAACCGCAACTCTGTAGTTCCCGGGTTGTTCAGCACGGCCGAGGCCGAGGCCTGATCGAACTGCGCCACGGCCGGGTCGAGCATCACGCCGACCGCCTGCCGGGTGACGTCCTCCGTCCAGAACGGGATCAGGCCGACCCGCTCGATCTTGAACTGCACCCGCGCCCCGACCGGCCCGTTGTGCATTGTGGGCGTGGCCACCAAGCGGTCCGGGTGCGTCCACCAATAGTAGAGCCCGGCCGCCAGCAGCAACAACAGCAGGGCCACGAGCACCTTGCGTTTGTTGAACTTCCGCTTGGCCGGGCCGGTGGCCAGCGCGGCCTCGCAGGCGGGGCACTTGGGACTCTGGCCCGGGCGGCGGACGAACAGCAGGGCACACTCCGGATCGGTGCAGACGACGGCCGGGGCCGGCTGCTGATCGACCCGCTGGTAACCCCAGGCCCAGACCAGCCGCCAGTTGCCGTTGGCGTCTTTGTATCGAACGAAGTAGCTGTCCAGGTCGGTACGGCCGGGGTCGTCGATCAGGGCGGCGAACGAGCGGCGAGCCATCTTCTTTACCAGCCGTTCGGTCGGCGTCTCCGGCTTGGCCTGCTCGATCCGCTGCTTCAGTGCGTCCAGTTCGCCCTGGAGCGTGCTTCGGAGGTCCTCGGCAGAGGCCGGCTGACAGACGGCCTCTTCGAGCCGTCCGCCATGATCGTCACGGACGAAGAAGTTGACCGATTCCCCCTCCCAGACCGGTTCACCCACCATTCCGCCGAGCCAGCGGAAGAGGATCTTGGCGTTGGCGTTGGAGCGGTCGAGCATCGGAACACCCGGTTCCAGGGCGATTGGCCTGAAATCTCGGGCGTCGTCCGACAAATCGACGCGCATGAATCGTGTTGCCATTGGGTCAACTCCTCGGGCCGGGGGTGCAAATGCTGCAAAAGCTTGTTCAGAGCGCACCAACCAACACACATAATACGGCTTTCCGGCGCACGCGCGAATAAGAGATGGCTGGCGCAGCAGGCCAATATCCCGGCGCAGCAAGCCAAAATCCCAGCGCAGCAAGCCAATATCTCTGTTCCGTATCCAATAAACGCCGCCAGGGGCCCTGCAACGTCGAAGTTGCTAAACCCAGTCGCCGCAAGGAGTTTGGGTCGGTGCGGCGATTTGTCAATAATAGCTTGCTCCGCAGTGTGGGTGCGTAGAGCAACCCGGGGGGTATGGCAGGGCGGGGCCTCATATCCGACCTGACATCCCCCCAATGGTGTGAATCAAGCGGCCCGCTTGTGTGCCGACAGATTCCAACGTACTCTCTACTACGTTGCGGAGCCCGGATATTATTCCCTTCTGAATGACATGTCGCTCGCGAGATTAGTCTATTACAGTGCGATCGTCGGCGGCTGGGCCGCGTTTCTGGCCTGGATGGTCGCGGAGTGGCTCCTGCTGGGTGAGTCTGAGCCGGGAATCGTTAGGACCGCCATGATTACCGCCATTGTGGGGGCAGCGATCGCAACCGGGTTGAATCTGGTCTCCGGCAGGACCAATGCCCAGTGGAAACGGGAACTCGGCCGGCTGCCTGCCCCGTTGATCGGTGGTGGCCTCGGTGGGGCGGCTGGAGGACTGCTGGGTAATCTCTTGTATCGTGCGATGGCCGACATCTCGGACTTCGCCGCTGGGCTCGGACAAATCCTCGGGTGGACGATCGTGGGATTGGCCATCGGTGGTGTGGAAGGATTATGGGAAGGCTCCAAGCGAAAGTTCCGCAACGGCCTGATCGGTGGAGGCCTGGGAGGCCTGCTTGGCGGCTGGCTCTTCGCCCAACTGGCGGATTACAGTACCGACATGGCCGCCCGGGCAACGGCATTCGTGGTCTTGGGGGTCTCGATCGGGGCGCTGATTGGCCTGGCACAGGTTGTTTTGAAGGACGCCTGGTTGACCGTGGCCGACGGATTCCGTCCCGGACGGCAGTTGATCCTGGGGCAAACCGTCACGACATTGGGCCGCGGCGACCACCTGCCGATGCCGCTGTTGGGTCACTCCAGCCGCGATCTGGAGTCGGAGCATGCCCGGATTACCCGGACGCCGGGCGGCGATTTCTCGATCGAAGACAACCAATCCCGGCTCGGCACGCAGATCAACGGCGCGCGGATTCAAGGGCCCGTGACGCTGGCCGACGGCGACCTGATCCGGCTGGGTGGCAACGTCATCCGCTTCAACCTCCGTCAAGGTGGCTCGCGGCGAGCAGTCGTGTCGGTCGAGCAACAGCCCGTGGCCGGCGGCCCAATCACGGCCCCGCCTCCGGCGACCGTTGTTCCATCCGCCCATCCCATCCCAACCGCCGCCCCACCGCCGCCGGTTGTTCGCCTCACCGAAGCTCCCCGGGCGGTACCTCCCGGTCAACCGAGCCCCCCGCCGACCGTTCCCCGGATTCCCCCGCCGCCCCCGCCACCGACCGGGTAGCTTGGACCATGTGTTGACCGTTTGTAGTGACCGCA
>JABMRB010001429.1 GCA_013202865.1 Candidatus Nealsoniibacteriota bacterium
CGCCGGGCTATTTCCTCGACCTGCGTAAACAACTCAGTCTTGCAGTAGTAACAGCGGTTGGCCGTGTTCTTCTGATACTCGGGGATGGCAAGCTCGCCCGTCTCGATTACCTCGTGACGGATGCCGATCTGCCGGGCGATCTCCGCAGCCTGCTCCAACTCGCCGACGGCCAGACTGGCACTGGTGCCGGTGACGGCCACGGCCCGATCACCCAACGCCAATTGGGCCGCCTTGGCCAGCACAGCACTGTCGAGTCCGCCGGAATAAGCCACCGCGCAACTCTCGAAGCTTCGCAAGAGCCCCAACAACCGGTCACGTTTGTCGGCGAGTTCAGCAGGTAGTTGGCTCATGGGAACGTGGGGAGGAAAGGTTTGGAGGGATGTAGGGTGGGTCGAGGTACGATACCCACGCGTTGGCAGCACGAACGAGAAATCAAGAGGGGCACCCGATGTGGACGAAACGGGACGCGTGGGTCTCGTGCCTCGACCCACCCTACATATAAAAAAAGGCCCTCCGCCGCAATGCCGTGGTGATGCTTTTTCGAGAGCCCGTTAATTCCAAGGGAGTAACCTGGACACCGGGTTGTGTGATCCGTTGCCGGCCTGTCGAGCAGAGCGGTCAGCGGCTGTACACGCGGCCAGTGTCTTTTGTTCAGGTACCCAACGGGTTCGTATCGGCTCACCAAAAAGTCACATCGACAACACGAGCATGGCAGAGGGCCATGTCAGGTATCTTACCAGTTTTCGCCTTGGAAGGCAAGAGCCCCATGGACCCCATTCGCCCCACCGTCCTGGGGGGCAGTAAGCCGCGGCCGGCCGATTTCTATGGGTTGTCCGGGCTGGGAGGCCCTTTTTTCCAGGGCCATCGTGGCGGGGCCAGCAGCAACGTCAACAGAACCACGCCGCCAAACACGCAATAGCACGTGGTAAAGACCCACGGCTCGCCGTCGTAGAAGAGCAGGTCATGGGCCCAGCGGGCAATAAACGCCCCTTCCCGAGGCGTCTCTCCCGCCGCCATGCGAAACCCTCGTTCGCACGTGGTCAACGGACATTCGATCCCATAAACCGCCTGGACCACGACCAGGGCGATCGACAGGAAGTGGATCACCCGAAACCAGAAGTTCCTCACCCACCCCCATCGCAACACGGCACCGACGAGGATCGCCAGCAACGCGAACACCACAAACGCCACAAAAGCGAAATGGACCACCACGATGACGTCGGCAAGCAGACGGTAAGAGTTCATGTAGGGTTGGATACCTTGAGGGGGTGATTTATTCCCGTTACTCCACCTCCCCCAAGTCCCCCTGCTCGGGTGTCGGGGGTGTGTGCAAATAGATTTCGCAGCCGGGAAGCGCCCGTCTGAGTCGCTCGACGCCCTCTTCGGTGACTCCCGAGCAGTGTAGATAAACGTACTGGAGATTTGGAAGCTGCTCTAAATGGACCAGCCCGGTATCGGTGACCCGCGTATTGTGCTCAACGTAAAGCTCCTTCAGCCCGTCCATCGTGGCAAGGTGTTCCATCCCACGATCGTCGACGGCCGTGTTGTCCAGATAAAGCCATTGAAGGTCCTTCAAGCGTGCGACGTGAACCATACCCGCACCGGTCACCTGCGGCCCGATAATATGTAGTCCACGCAGTCCCTTCAGGTTGCCGATGGCCTCCAACCCACGATCGTCCAGCTTCAACGAGCCCAGCAACAGTCTCTCCAGCCGGCTGCAGCCGCGTAGATGCTCGAGTCCGACCCCGGTGACCTCCTCGCATAGCAGGTCCAGTTCCCGAAGGTCCTTCATTCGGGAGAGATGAACAAGCCCTTCGTCCGTAATGCCGACGAACCAAAGATGAAGGCCCCGGAGAGAGGTCATGTGTGAGATGCACTCGAGTCCTTCGTCCGTGACACGATTGGTGCCATATGGAAAATGGAATCCCTCGACGTTGCGCCACGACTCCAGGCAAGGCCTGGCCTGCTGAAGGTGATCGTCGGTGATGCCTTCCCTGCAACTAACACTGGTCACGGTGTGGAGGAAGTCCAAGCGCTTGGTGCCGACGAGCCTTCGCAGCCATTGCGGCCCTTGATACTCTTTACTGACGGAAACCAACTCGTTCACGGTGGCAACGGCCCGCTGCTCCCGCTGAAACCTCTGGCGACGCCACTGCCACCACGACAGGGCAATCGCTATCAGAAATGTCGCGACCAGTAATTCACGAAGGCTGAACTGCCAAAGACGTCTTCGCCGTCGTCGCCACCACTCGAAGCCTGCCATGGCAGCTACCGAGATTAGCAGCGTGATCACCACATTGGCGGCGAGCATGCTCGGGCTGAAGCCGGCCACGTCGCCACCCAAGCCCCAGGCATCCCGGTAGAACCAAGGGGCATTGTCGCGCAATCCCGGCGGTGCGGAATAGTCTCCGCCGATTCTCCGCAGGTGCAGCCATGGCCAGCCGTGTTCGAATTCTCCGCTCTCCAGCTCGTCCCCACCCCCACCCCGAAAGTCCCCCGGCACCACCAGCAACACCAACACTGCCGCCACCAGCACTGCGC
>JABMRB010001430.1 GCA_013202865.1 Candidatus Nealsoniibacteriota bacterium
CACGTCGTTGCGGACCGTTCGCGTCTGTTTACCGCCGGCGATCACTTCGCCGGCCATGATGAAGACGTGCTCGTCGCGGCTGCGGTTCTCGACGGTCACGACCGGCACGCTGCCACCGGCGCCCTTTTCGCTGATCGCCAGCACGCCCCGCGAGATCGCCTTGTCGAGCGAAAGCCAGTCGCCGCGGAGCCCGACGTCGCTTTCGAGCAACACGGGATAGACGGCCAGGCGGCGATAGACGATCGGTTCGGCGATCTGGACGCGGTCGAGATAAGCAGCCAGTTCGTCGACATGGTTGCCGGTCGACTGCCGCTGCGTTGCCAGCGCCGCCGAAGTTCCGCCCAGCACGACGGCTGCCAGCCCCGCCGCCGCGGCCCAAGCCAGCGCCGACCGGGCGGTGCGGTAGAGCCAATTACGCGAATTGCGACCGACCATGGTTTGGGTCTCCTAATCGTGACAAGGGCAAGAATCTGTGAAAAACACACTTCATATAGGACGCACGAGGTCGCGAAAAAGTTCTCCGCCGGCATCGAAAACGGCCACCGGTGCCGGTTGCCCGGAGCGACGCGTACGATGGCGGGCACAAGGCGGTTGCCTAACGGGGCCGGATTCGTATATACTGGCGGTGAGGAGTGGCGGCGCGAGCCACCCCCTCGTTAGCGGGAGTAACTCAGTGGCAGAGTGCTAGCTTCCCAAGCTGGACGTCGCGGGTTCGAATCCCGTCTCCCGCTCTTTTGGACACCCGTTGTCAGCAGTGGACAACGGGTGTTTTCTATTGACAGGGAAACGACTTACGTCGTTGGACTTCTCTTTTTATCGTGCCACCCGTTCGTCGGGGTCTGTGGTCAGGAATGGACATGAATGGCATGATTCGTCAGAAGTTGGTGCAAACCCTGGTGCAAACTTTCGGAACGCCTTTTCGCTCCCCCCATCAGTGCCGGTCGCCGTTTCCGCTGTCGGATCGTCTCCGTTGAGCGGCAAACCGGGCAATACATCCAATGCCCCATGGACATCCAATAGCCTCGGGTCGGTGTAGACGTTCATCGTGAGATCCAGGGTTGAATGCCGCATCGCCGCCTGGGCAGTGCGTGGGGCGACACCGCCTTTGCTCAGATGCGTGCCGAAGCTGTGCCGCAGGGCATGAACGTCCACGGTGCGACCCCTGTCATCCCTCTTGGGGATGCCCGCCATCTTGAGGTCTCCGTTGAGGACCTTGACCAAGTTTCGGGGTATTCTGAACACCGATGTGTCCGCCGGAAGCCGTGCCGGTATCGGCTCATCTCTCTGCCTCGCCTCCTCCTGCATTCTCTTCAACTTGTGTTCAAGCCACTCCCTCAAGTCCGCCACCAAGTCGGCTCGCAGGGCGACCTCAGAGCCCTCCCGGTTCTTTTCGTCGGCGGCGGCCAGGATGGCATACGCAATCGGTTCATCCAATTCCAACTGCCCACCCGTGCCGCCGAACGGCTGTTGCCGCTGGTTTACAACGAATTGCGCAGGCTGGCTCAGGAGAAGCCGGGGCAGACACTTCAGCCCACGGCCCTGGTCCACGAGGCTTATCTGCGCCTAGTCGACGCGGAGCAAGAGCAGCGGTGGAACCGACAGCGAAGCGGGCAGCCGATTCGTCGAGCGGATGCTCAGCGTTGTGGCCACTTGTCGGCAGCAGAACCGCAACGTCTTGGAGTTGTTGACCGCGTGTTGCGCGGCACGGCTTGCCGGCTCTGCTGCCCCTTCTCTGCTGCCCGCACAGGCTGAACTGGCCGCTGCCTGATTGGCGAATTCTGGTTGCAGATGGACTGCTCAGGAGCCCAATTCGGCCCAAATCTCGTCACCGACGAGGGATTTCCACGCCGATTTCCAAGAAAATTGGGATTTCTTTTTTGGGGGGAGGGGGGCGGATTGCTTGCAATCCTCGCAGCCGTTGCTATGCTCAAATCCGAGTCGTTTGAGTTACTCCCGGCGTGCGCCAGGGCTTGAACAGCTACCCTTCCGCTACTGGAGAGTCCAAGATGCTCAGGAAATGTATGCAAATATCGGTCTGCTTCAGCTTTCTTCTGGCATGCTCGTCGGTCCCCGGCGAAGAGTGGACTCAGTTTCGCGGATCCGACTACGGCCGGACGTCGGAGACGCAGGTCAACGAATTGTGGGACGCTTCGACGGTCGCCTGGAAGACGCCGCTTCCGGGCCGCGGGGCGTCGAGTCCGGTGCTGTTTGGCGAGAATATCTATCTGACCGCCTACACCGGCTATGGCACCACCCACGAAAACCCGGGCAGCGAGAGCGATCTTCAGCGCCATCTGTTCTGCATTGCGGCGGCCGATGGGAGCGTGGTTTGGAAGAATGCCGTACCGACAACCTCGCCGAAGAACCCGTACAACAGTTGGGGCGTCGGCAAACACGGCTTCGCCTCCAGTTCGGTGGCCATCGACAAGACGGGCATCTACGTCTTCTACGGCGCAACGGGCGCGTTGGCGTTCGACCATGCGGGCAAAGAACTGTGGCGCACCGATTGTGGCAAGGGCGTCCATCCGTTCGGAGCGGGCAACTCGCCTGTGCTCTACAAGGATACGGTCATCATCAACGCCAGCGTGGAATGCGGCGAGCTGATCGCCTTGAATAAATCGGACGGCAGCGTCGTGTGGCGTCAGTCGGGGATCGACCAGTCGTGGAGCACGCCGGTCATCTACCGATCGCCGGGTGGCTCAACCGAGTTGGCCTTGTCGGCCAAAGGCAATATCCTGGCCTTCAATCCGGATTCGGGCGAGCCGATCTGGAACTGCGAGGGAATCGGCGATTACATTTGTCCAAGCATCACCGTGCAGGACGGAATCCTCTACGCCATCGGCGGTCGGTCGAACAAGACGATTGCCGTGAAGTCGGGTGGCAAAGGAGACGTCACGGAATCGCACATCGTCTGGCAACTTAGCAAAGGCTCGAATGTCTGTTCGCCCGTTTACCATGACGGCCATCTCTACTGGAGCAAAGAACAGAACGGCGTTCTCTACTGTGTCGACGTCAAGTCGGGCGAGGTCGTGTACGAGAAACGTCTCACGCCGGAGTCGGGCTTGATCTACGCCTCGCCGCTGCTGGCCAGCGGGCGGCTCTACTACGTGAGTCGCGAGAAGGGGATCTACGTCGTCGCGGCGAAGCCTCAGTTCGAGCTCCTGTCCCACACCACGATCGCAGGGGACGACTCGATCTTCAATGCGTCTCCGGTCCCCCTGCCTGGCGGAGCCGTGCTGCTGCGCAGCGACAAGTTCCTCTACCGGATGAAGCCGGCCAACTGAGTTGCCGCCATGGGCCAGCCGGCCAAGTTGTGTGGAATGAAGCTTCGGCCGTTACCACGCGTCGCTACCTCAGCCCTTTCTGTCTGAGCATCGTCCAGATGTCCAGCAGCAACACGTCTGGCGGTGACCTGCCGTCAAAGTTGAAGACGGCCTTCTCCCCGAAGATCTGCTTGGCCAGCGCGTCGTACATCTTCGCTGCGCGCTCTGGGTCGTCTCGCCTAACCCGACATTCACGATTCTCCCCATCACCGCGACTATTATCCCCTTCGTGCCACACTAAAGCCTGGATTCCACTTGGCCTCAGATTCATGGTGTGCCTTTTCGGTTAGCCCTGTCCATGCCGCCTACGCGGCTTTCTCTAGGTCCCGAGCCGTGAACCGGATGTTACCCGCTTGAACGAAATAGGACCGTATTCTGGGACTTTAATCGCGATCCACCTCCAACGTCGCATGCGTGCTTGTCTGTTTGGTGGGGCTCGCTTCGCTCGACCCACCTTGCGTCCGCGCGGGAACGCTCGGCAGGAGACCGAATCGGCCGCGTCACTTGCTCCGACTGATCTTGTACGGTTGTCGGGGATGGGGTAGATTGCGACGCCTCCACTTCTCCCGGCCCCTTCGTTCGGGGGGAGGGCCAAGGAGGGTTGCCATGGAAAGGAATCTGGACGATGCAAGCAACGCTGGCAGAACTTGGGGTACTGGTCGATGGAACCGTGGTTGGCGACGACAGCCTGGTGATCCAAGACGCCGCGATCCTGCGCGACGCCGGGCCGGGGCATATTACGCTGGTCGACGGTGACGACACGGACCGCAAACTGGCCGACTTCAGGGCGACGGCCGTGCTGGTGGCGAGGGATTTCGTGCCCGAGGGCGTGCCGGCTATCCAGGTCGACGACGTCCACGAGGCGTTTGCTCAGATCGTCGTGCATTTTCATCCGCGACGTCAATTGCGACGGATCGGCGTCAGCCCGGCGGCGTCGGTTAGCCCGAGCGCACAACTGGGCGACGACGTCGACGTGCATCCGTTAGCCTCGGTGGGCGACGACGTGGTGATCGGCTCGGGCTCGACGATTCACGCGGGCGCGCACGTGATGGCCGGGTGCCGGATCGGCGAGCAGGTGACGATCTTTCCCGGCGCGGTGCTCTACGAAGACACGGTCGTCGGGGCGCGGAGCATTATCCACGGTGGGGCCGTGCTGGGGGCCTACGGGTTCGGCTATGGATTTGCCGATGGTCAACATGTGCTTTCGGCCCAGTTGGGCAACGTCGTGTTGGGTGCGGACGTCGAGATCGGCGCCGACTCGACGGTCGACCGCGGTACGTACGGTCCGACGGTGATCGGCGAGGGGACCAAGATCGACGATCTGGTGATGGTAGCCCATAACTGCCAGATCGGGCGCCACAACATGCTCTGCTCGCAGGTAGGTATCGCAGGCAGTACGACCACGGGCGACTACGTGGTGATGGCCGGGCAGGTAGGCGTGCGCGACCACGTCCACATCGGCGAGAAGGCCGTGCTCGGTGCGATGGCCGGGATCATCAACGACGTCCCTGCCGGCGCCTGCATGATCGGCATTCCGGCCACGCCCGAACGCGAACAGAAGATCAAACTGGCCGCGCTCTCGAAGCTGCCGGAGATGCGTCGCCAGGTGAAGAAACTTCAGGCGGCCGTGAATCGTCTGGTCGAGCAACACGAAGTTGAGGACGACTCGGCGCAGCGAGACGACCCGCCGAGACGGGCCGTGGCTTGAGC
>JABMRB010001431.1 GCA_013202865.1 Candidatus Nealsoniibacteriota bacterium
CGCCCGTACCAGGGCAGGTCGGTTTAACGTCCGGGCGACATCACGGACGTGTACGCTTTCAGTTGTCAAAGACCACTTGCCGCGTTGGCTTCGGGTACCCCGTAGGGGAGTCGAACCCCTATTGGCGGATCGAAAGTCCGCTGTCCTGAGCCGTTAGACGAACGGGGCATCTCTGCGCATACGCTCAGCGCAAGTGGGCCGGGAGGCGCTCGAATCCTCGTCTCCTGGTTTTCAGCCAAGCGCTATACCGTCTCAGCTACCGGCCCATGTTTCGATGATTGCACGAAAAAAGCCCGATGTCGCTGTGACACCGGGCCGATGGGTGTTTCCGTGAGGGTGCGGCCAAGTGTCACAAGCGCAAAGGATGCTCGGGCAGCGGATTCGCCGAATAATCGGCTATCTGCCCGAGGCATCTCGGTTCGGCTTTGAGACTCAACCAAAAGGACATCATCGGTTCCTATCCTGGACTCGTTGGTTACTGGTTTTCAAATCAGGCCCCGGAAGCGGCCTGCGTTACGCTCTCTATTGTTATGAGACGCGGGTGCCCGTCAAAAGGTTCACGGGTTCTTTGGTTTCTTGGCCGGTGCCGAATAGATAGATGCTCTGAGGCCGGGCTTTATTCCCGCGTGATTCCGATTTCTACTAGATCCCTTGCCGTCGACTCTGGAAATACCAAGGGCGCTGTGGTACTCTCGGTGGCAACGGTGCTCTCGGGCGCCGAGTGTCCCTTGTCAGCAGGATCGATCGTGGAAGTCATTCTCACTGAAAAGCCGTCGGTCGCCCGTGAGATCGCGGCCTTCGTTGGTGCCCGGTCGCGGCAAGACGGGTACATGGAAGGCGGCGGGTATCAGATCACCTGGGCGTTCGGGCATTTGGTCGAGTTGAAGGAACCGCACGACTACGATCCGGCGCTGAAGCGCTGGTCGCTGGAATCGCTGCCGTTTGTTCCCGCGCGGTTTGAGCTGAAGCTTGTCAAGGACACACGGTCCAGGCAGCAATTCAAGGTCATCAAGCGACTGTTCCAAAGTGCCGAGCGGATCATCTGTGCGACCGACGCGGGGCGGGAGGGCGAGTTGATCTTCCGTTACATCCTGGCCATGACCGGCTGCAAAGGAAAACCGCTTCGCCGGCTATGGCTCAGCTCGCTGACCTCGGCAGCGATTCGCAAGGCGTTTGGGCGATTGCAGCCCGGCAGCGATTACGACCGGCTGTACGCCGCGGCCCGCTGCCGTAGCGAGGCCGATTGGATTGTGGGCCTGAATGCCACGCGAAACTACACGGTGCGCTATGGGGCGCAGGGACTGCTGTGGAGCGTGGGCCGTGTCCAAACGCCCGTGTTGGCGATGATCGTCGGACGCTGCGACGAGATCCGCACGTTCAAGCCGGAGCCGTTCTGGGAACTGATGACCCGCTATCGGGACGTGCTCTTCAAGTATCTCCCCGGCCGTTTCTTACAGCAAAGCGATGCCCAATCGCAACTACAGAACGTGCGGGGCCATCCGTTTGTGGTCACCAAGGTCGATCGCAAGGAGGAACAGAGCCAGCCGCCACAGCTCTATGATTTGACCGAGTTGCAGCGGGACATGAACCGCCGCTTCGGCCTTTCGGCAGATGCCACCCTAAAGGCTGCCCAGGCGCTCTACGAAGCCAAGCTGATTACCTATCCGCGAACCGACTCGCGGTACCTGACCACCGACATGAAACCGCAGCTCCCCGGGGTGTTTCGGAAACTGGAGCCCTACCGGCCTAAGGAAATCGCCCGGCTGAATCTGGACGCGTTGCCCTTTACCGGCCGCATCATCAACGATCGCAAGGTCACCGACCACCACGCAATTATCCCGGCCGGCAACTTGCCGGGCGATCTACCGTCGACCCAAAAACGGGTGTTCGACGCCGTCGTCACGCGGCTGATCGCGGCGTTCTATCCGGCGTGCCTGAAAGAGGTCACGTCGGTCGACGGTACGGCCAACCGGGTACCGTTCCGCGCCCGGGGCGTACGCGTAGTCCGCCCCGGCTGGACCGAGCTCGAACGGCGTGGCGGCAAGGACCGGCAGGACGATCGGAAAGACGACCAGCAGTCGTTACCTCCGTTCACGCCAGGTGAAAGCGGTCCGCACGAGCCGTCGATCAAGCAGGGCGAGACGTCGCCGCCACGCCACTTCACAGAGAACACGCTGCTGGGCGCCATGGAGACGGCGGGCCGGTTGGTGGACGACGACCAGTTGAAAGAGGCGTTGAAATCAAAAGGGCTCGGCAC
>JABMRB010001432.1 GCA_013202865.1 Candidatus Nealsoniibacteriota bacterium
AAGCCGGCCCTGGCCATGCTGCCGGCCATGCTGATCGACCCGGGCGACGTGACGTTGATGACCACGCCCGGCTATCCGGTTGCCGGGACCCACACGCAATACTACGGCGGCGAGGTCCACCGCCTGCCGCTGCTGGCCGAGAACGACTTCCTACCCGATCTGGCCTCGATCCCCGAGGAGATCCGTCGCCGCGCGAAGCTGCTGGTGATCAACTACCCGAATAGCCCCACCGGCAAAGTGGCCACGCGGGCGTTCTACGAGGAGGTGATCGAGTTCGCTCGGCAGAACCGGCTGGTCGTAGTGCAGGACGCGGCCCACGTGATGCTCACCTTCGACGGGCCGCCGCTGAGTTTCCTGCAAGTGCCCGGCGCCCGAGAGGTCGGTGTGGAGATCCACTCGCTGTCGAAGGGCTGGAATATGATCGGCTGGCGGATGGGTTGGGTTTGCGGGCATCGGCGTCTGGTCAATGCATTTGCCGACGTGAAGGACAACAGCGACTCGGGCCAGTTCATCGCGATCCAGAAGGCGGCGGCCGCGGCGCTGGATAACGAGGAGATCCCGCAGCAGACCAGCCGGAAGTACCGGCGCCGGTTGGAGAAATTGGTCGACGTGCTCGGTCGGTGCGGGTTCGATTGCCGGATGCCCGGCGGTTCGTACTACCTCTACGCACGTAGCCCCAAGGGCGTCGACGGCGGCGAGGCGTTCGACTCGGCCGAGGCGGCCAGCCAGTACCTGATTACGCAGCACTCGATCTGCACGGTCCCATGGGACGACACGGGCGCCTATTTGCGGTTCTCGGCTACCTACGTGGCGGCCGACGAAGCGGCCGAGGACGCCCTGATGGAAGAGACCGAGCGACGTTTGCAGAAGATCCGGCTGGTGTTTTAGGTCATAAGGGAACAGAGGTGCCATTCATGTTTCGTTGTTTACTGGCGGTTTCGCTGATCGTTACCCTTCTTGCGGTCTTGCCCGGCTGCGGATCGTCGAGTTCATCCGACGGGCCTTCGTTTTCCCAGCAAGTGGCCGATGCCGGCAAGGAGCCCGTTGCCGACGTTCGCGCAAAGGCACTGATGCGGATCGCCCGTCGCCAGGCCGAGGCCGGTGACGACTTCGGCGCCGAAGAGACGCTGACCCTTGCCGACGAGGCGTGCAAGGAGATTGAAGACGCGGTAACCCGGTCCAAGGTCACGTCGATCTTGGCCGGGGAGTGGGTCCGGTTAGGAAGCAACTCCGAAGGCAAAGATGCGGCTCGCCGGGCCTTGGCGGCGGCGGCCGAGATCGAAGACGGCCAGTTGAAGGCCAATGCCCTGGCCCGGGCCGCGCGTGCCCAAGTCGCCACCAAGGATACCGACGGGGCAGTCGCCACGTTGAAACAGGCCGAGGAACTTGCCGGCCAGTTGCAGCAATCCAAGGACAAAGTGTCGGTGTTCACCTCGGTGGCCACCGGATACGCTGCGATGGACAACGGGCAGGTCGAGGCCGATCGGGTGATCGCGGTCGCGTTGGAACTGGCCGCTACGATCGAAGATGCTCGCGACCGTTGCGAGGCGGTAGCCTCGGTAGCCAGCCACCAAGATGCCATGCAACAGCGCGACGCGGCCGAGAAGTCGTTCGATCTGGCCCTGCAAGCCGCCCAACAGATCGAAGGCCCCTGGGGCCAAACCTACGCCTTCTGCGATCTGGCCGAGTCGCTCTCCAAAGCAGGCTTCCACGCCAAGGCCCACAAACTGCTCAAGGAGGCCGACAAGCTCGCCTTCACGATCCCGGAACCCGACCTGCAAAGCCAGTCGACCAAGCGAGTCCGCACCCTGATCGGCGAGTTGCCGCAGCCTAAGTAAAGGGAGTGGATAGTGAGTAGTGGATAGTGGGGAGTTCTGAAACGCCCGTCGATTGCATCGACGGGATCTTTTGCGGGGGGGCGCCCGCTCGTACTCCCCCGGTAGCCCCGCTGTTTACAGGCGACGCCCCGAAGGCAGCGGGGAAACATGAGTGCCCGAAACGCGCGGTCGTTGGTTTCCCAGTGGCCCTCCCTTGGAATGCCGCACTGGACCGAGTAGACTAGAGGTTTCCCGCCTGCCAGAGCGACCGCGACCGTAGCATTCGAGCAAGCGTTTTCTGCCCGCCACGGTCCGTGTCGCTACTGTCGCCACGCATCCCACCCAATTTCTTCCTTCCCTGCGAGTACGGAGATTCTCCATGTCCAGCCTGACGCTCACCTTGATCCTACAAACAGCCGTGCTGGCCGGTGGCGAAAAGTCGTACACCGACGCTCGAAGCGAAACGACCGAAACCGGCAAGCCGATGGCCGTGCTGGTCAGTGCCCAGTGGTGCGGGCCTTGCCAAAAGATGAAGAAGACCGTGATTCCAGAGATCGAGAAACGCGGGCTTCTCGACGACGTAACGTTTGCCGTGGTCTACGTCGATCGTGAGCGGACGCTGGCAAAGAAGCTGATCGGCAACGGGGCGGTCCCTCAGTTGTTCATGTTTCGCAAGACCTCGACCGGATGGCAACGCAAGAAGCTCGTAGGCGGACAGACGGTCAATACGGTCGAACGGTTCATCACGCGAGGTGTTGAGGCCGACCGATCCGAGGTGGGATCGTAATGTAGCCGTCTCGCGCCGCGAGACGAAGCCTGATCTTGCTCAGCGAGGCAGGTGCAGCGTCGAAGATCACTGCACCCCCCCGAACGCAGTCGGGGGGCGTTTGAAGCATTCTTGCATCCGAGGGGGTGGCAGTTCAACTGCCACCCCAACCACTCCCCACTCCCCACTCCCCACCGCCTTGACACCTCGTACTTCCCGACATACCATACCCCCTTGCCCTGCAAGGAGGTTGGCCCATGCTCAGCGGAAAATCGGTACTAGTAACGGGGGGGACCGGTTCGTTTGGCCGGCGGTTTGTCGAGACCGTGCTGGATCGTTACCGGCCACGGCGGCTGATTGTCTTCAGCCGGGACGAGTTGAAACAGCAGCAGATGTGCGACCGGATCAGCCCCCAGGTCTACCCGGCGATCCGCTACTTCCTGGGCGACGTCCGCGATCGGCAGCGGCTCTATCGAGCACTCGACGGTGTGGACGTGGTTGTCCATGCGGCGGCGTTGAAGCAGGTGCCCCGCTGTGAATACAACCCGTTGGAAGCGATCAAGACGAACATCCTCGGCGCCGCCAACGTGATCGACGCGGCTATCGACCGCGACGTCGATCGGGTGATCGCGCTGAGCACCGACAAGGCCGCCAACCCGATCAACCTCTACGGGGCCACCAAGCTCTGTGCCGACAAGCTCTTCGTCAGCGCGAACAACTACACCGGCTCGCACCCCACGCGGTTCTCAGTGGTTCGTTATGGAAACGTGGTCGGCAGCCGCGGCAGCGTCGTCCCGGTGTTCCTGAAACTTCGCGGGCAGGGTCCGCTTCCGATCACCGATCCGCGGATGACGCGGTTCTGGATCACATTGGAGCAAGGCGCCGACTTCGTGCTGGCGAGTCTCCAGCGGATGCGCGGCGGCGAGATCTTCGTCCCCAAGATCCCCAGCATGAACATCCTCGACCTCACCCGGGCCGTCGCACCCGATTCTCCCACCGAGACCGTCGGCATCCGCCCGGGTGAGAAACTGCACGAGACAATGGTCTCCGAAGACGACGCCCGGCACACGCTGGAGTACGACGACTACTTCGCCGTACTGCCGAACCCGGCCGCCTTGCAGTTCCACCGCGAGGCCGACCCCCAGGGAGGCAAGCCGTGCGACGACGGGTTCTGCTACACCAGCGACACGAACGACCGATGGTTGACCGTCGAGCAGTTGCGAGAGATGGTTGAGGAGGAGGGGGGAATTGCAAATTGAGGATTGTAAATTGCAAATTGCAAATTGAAGAAAGAAGAAAGCGATGGCAACTTCTCCGCGTGGCTGTTCCGCAGATCGTTAGCCGAGGGCGGAAGCCCACGGACGCGGGGAATTGTGAATTCAGTAGTTCCAAGTTTGGGGCTCAGGAGGTTAGCGCGTTAGGAGGTTAGCGAATTGGGAAAACATGGACGAACTCGACTCGCGGCCCTAATTCCCGAGT
>JABMRB010001433.1 GCA_013202865.1 Candidatus Nealsoniibacteriota bacterium
CTCCTAGCCCCGCGATAGTTCCGTCCGGGGCTGCACATCTCGATAACATTGGCCTAAGGAACACGCAACCGAGGGGCAGAGGCTATGGACGGCCAAGCCTTGTCTCACTTGGCCTTCTCAATGAATAGGTCACACAGACCGTTTTGGGGAAGTGGAACTTCCGGTTCGTCCAGCTGCATGCACCGAAATACCTTGGAAACTCGGGGCATCCGAGAAACCTCGGCCCCACGGCTTCACGGAACTACCCTACCCCCCGGTAGCAAGGAGACTCCCGTCGCCCCGATCTGCGTTCCAAAATGGGTCCTTTTATCGGACAGTCCCCGCACGGTACGTTCTGCCCTGCCGTGCTGACTAACGGTTCGCCGATTCATAGGGCCTTTGGATGGATAGCCAGCCTGCGCACTTCTAACAAGCCTACGAATCCGAACCGACAATAATGGTAACGTCGGCATCGCCCCCGATCGTTTCTACTCGTGCTTCTTGACCAACAGCTTGACGACCTCTGCCTCGCCGCCGTCGAGACTCAAGGCGAGTTTCCCGCTGGCGTAGTGCGGGGCTCGACAGGTTTGGGCGAATTGGTCGTTGACGAAGCACTCGATCAGGCGTCCCTGCACGAATACCTGGATATTGACCGGCTTCGACGTATCGACGGGGCAAGGGCGCGTGCGCTTGATTCCCGGCCCCACGAACGAAAGCTGTCCCTTACCCGGCAGCAGCGTCAGCCGATAGGCGTCGCCGGTAGCATCCTGTCGGCGCATCGCGATGGTGAAATGGCTTTCCGTCGCGAGCTTGACTTGACAGTCGAGCATGTAGTTGTCGGGCACGTCGAACAGAGCGAGCGAGCCGGCCTGTGAGCCCTCGGCCTGCAAGACCGCGCCGTCGAGCCGCCATTGCGAGCCGGTCTGCGTGAACTTGGGCTTATCGGCCAAGTCGAAAACGGTGTGCTGGAAGACGTTGATCACTTCGTCGACGGGCTTCATGTAGAGCAATCCGTCGGGCCCGGCATAGACCTCGCGCGGCATGGCCATGGGCCCGCCCGTGCGCCAGCCGCCAAACCAGACGTGCCGCTTGCCGTCCCATACGCGTTTGGCCGCGATGATGCACGGCATGTCGAGTTCATTGGTCAGCTTAGCGTACTTGTAAGGGCCTTCAAGCTTGTCCGAATAGCAGTATCGGCGGCAACTATGAATGTAGTGCGTATCGCCGATGCGGAAGTAGTCGGGGCATTCGTCTCCGGGCACACCTTCGACCGTTCCCACTTGTTTCCATTTCACCAGGTCCTTCGAGGTCAGCAGCCCGAAATGCGGACCTTTCTTTCCTGGCACATTACCAAGGATGTGCATCCAGTACTGCCCCGCCTTGTCGTTCCAGAAGATCTGCGGATCGCGAAAGTCGCGGTCGTGATGGTTGGCGAAGTGAACGCCGTCGGGAGCGATCCTGTGTTCGGGGTGCTTCGTCCACGTAATCAGGTCGCGGCTCGTGGCGTGGGAAAGAAACTCGCGCCCTTTCGGATTCCTGGGGTTCCAACTCGTGTACCATGCGTGGAACAGGCCGTCCTTCTCCACCACGCAGCCGGTGAACATGCAGCCGCCTTCCGGGCCCGTGGGATCGGTGGGATCGGGAGCCAGCGCCGGCGAGAGCTGCTTCCAGTGGACCAAGTCGGTCGACACGCAATGCTCCCAGTGAACGTCGTGATTGCCCGTCGGATTCGTCAGGAAGAAAACGTGGTACTCCCCTTTCCAGTAGAACGGCATCACGTCGCCGACCGCACGATGGCTGGGCATGAAGTGGATGGTAGGGTGGTAGACCACCGCCTCGGCCCGAGCTGTCATGAAGCAGATACCCAGCAGGAGACAGAGTTCCACGGCTCGCACCCTCGGATGAAGCGTTCGCGGGGCTCTGGCTATGATGGTTGTTTGTGGCATAGGTTTTCTTCTTTCAGTAACTTGTCCGGTCTCGATTATTCGGCCACCCATGCCCGTAAATCGCTCACCTTGCCGATCGCTCCGATCCGCCCGATGCCGGGTCCCGGCAGGCTGTAGCACTCGATCAGGATATCATCCAGATAGAACTCGATCAGCGAGTATTTCAGCAGCAGCCGGAACCGGGCGGGCGTGCCGAATGTCATTTCGCGATTGACGCCTTTGACGGCCTTGAACTGCGTGGCGTCCGATTTTATCGTCCCCAGTTCCACCGCGCCGCCGGATGCCACCAGAATCCCAACCCCGTGGCCGGGACCGCACTCGACGTACAAGCCGCGGCGATTGGAATCCTCCGGCGGCGGCAACGCGATCGTTCCCTCCAGGATGA
>JABMRB010001434.1 GCA_013202865.1 Candidatus Nealsoniibacteriota bacterium
GCTCATAGCTCATAGCCAAATCGGGAAGTAGTTCCTGTACAAGTTCTAGGGGCGGACGACAAATAACTTGCCGACGCGTTGTCATTGGCCCATCTGTTCCAGCGCGGGAAACAGTTTCGTCAGTGCGAGCCAACCGCCGGCCAGCAGCAGTCCGGCCGCCGAGAGCCACAGCATCAGGTCCCATAGCGGGCCGGGCGTGATTCGCCGGTCGCAGCGGCGGTAGCGGAAGTAGAGTGCGGCGGCGCCGAGCATCGGCAGCATGATCGCCTGCATGAACCCGCTGGCCAATACGAGCCAGACCGGTTTGCGAACGCAAATGTAGATCGTTAGCGACATCATCGGGAAGAGCACGCAGAACAGCCGGATCCACCACATCCGAGCGGGCTCGGTTCTCACCCCGAAGCGAAAGACCCGCAGCGCGTCGGCCGCCACCCGGGTGTGGCCGGCAATTGCCACGAAGAACGTCGAGTAGAGCACGGCGATGGCACCGAACAGAAACAGCCATCGCGCCCAGGGGCCGAACACCTCGACGTACGGGAGGCTCAGCGCGCGAATCATCTGGTTTCCTTCCGGGTCGACCCCGTCTTTGTGCAGCACGGCCGCCCCGAGCAGGTAGAACGCTACGGTGGCAAACGTGAAGATCACCATCGAGATGCTGGCGTCCCAACGCATCACTCTCAGCCAACCCCGAGCCCGCCCGGCCCACTCGGGTGAGTCGTCGCGGGGCCCTGCGAATCGGGCATATCCCTTCTCCAGACACCAATACGGGTAGGAGATCAGTTCGGTGGCTCCCACGCCGATGATTCCGAACGTAGCCAGGGCCGTTGCCAGCGGCGAGCGAGCCAGACCCTCCACGGCCGGCGGCAGGCGGAACGTTAGTCCCTGGGCCACCTCGGGCCATTGCAACGCATAGCGATCGTGGAACTGTAGCCCGAACACGCAGAAGACGGTCACCACGGTAAACGACGCCACGAAGAACATCGAAACGTTCTGAATCAGCGCATATCGCCCGACGACCAGCAGCACGGTCGAGGCAACGGCGATTAGAATCGCCCAATAGACGTCGTCGGTCCAGAAGAACCCCTCCGTGTAGGACCCCGGCCGGGCCCCGCCGATCGCCTGTTGCAGCTTCTTATCGATCTGCTCTTCGGCTTGCCCGCAAATCTTTGGATCGTCGCTCGCCAGGTCGTCGGCATGTTCGGCGCGGAGTTCCTTGCGGATCGGCTTGGCTTCGGCGTCCCAGGTGTCCTGCGCTTCGAGCAGCCTATTAAGACTTCCGTTGATTGGCACGTTCATTGCCAGCGACTGCCCTACGCCACCGAGGATTCCGCCGAGTTGCCCGATGGCGAACAGAAACATCACGAACCAGAATCCCACGAGCCAATTGACGCGGAGTCTTGGCCCGGGCACTTCGTTCAAGGCGGCCATGGCCGTCTTGCCGGAGGAGATTGCATAACGGCCGAACTCGACTTGTGCGAAGAGTTTGATAACGCATCCGATGAGAATCAGCCACAGCAACCAGAACCCGGCCTGGGCGCCGGTCTTCGTCGTAGCGATCAATTCGCCGGACCCAACGATCGACCCGGCGATAATCAGCCCGGGCCCCAAGCGACCGAGGATACCACGGACCGTTTGCGGCGGCGCTTCGACGGCGTTCGGGTCGAGTTCATACATGGGCGATGGCTCACTGAGTGAAATCAATCGAAACCAGTTCTGACACGCGACGGATGCCAGGATATCCTACCCGACGAAGGGCGGCGGGTAAAGCTGTCGGTGGGGAGTGGGGAAGTGATGTGAAAACGACCCCAAAGGGGTCCAACATTGAAGTCCGGCGTAAGCGTAGCGGCGCAGCCGCGGAGCGCCATTCTGGGTCGGGAGGTCGCCGTACGTCCGCAAACCGCGAAGTGGTATTACAACGGGCGCGAGCCGCCGTCTCACAATACGTTGGACCCCTTCGGGGTGAAGAGACTGGGGCGTGGCTTTCGAGGGCAATTGCCCTCGGTATGGCGACTGTAGCTACCAAGTCCACAGGTTCGGAGAATGCTTGTGCCCTTGGGTACGTAACCCCGTGCTGCATAACACGTTACGTCATTTCTGTAGGCCCGCAAACCGCGGTTTCGGCAGCCAAACTGATCTTGTCCGGCTGCGGTAAAGACGCTATAAGGCCTGCCGCTTGATAGTTGTGTAGCTATCAACTCGACTTGAGTAGCCGTTTCGGGAAAGACCGGCGGTCGTGATCGACGGCAAGCGGCATCGCCGGAGAGGGTAGTGAATTGCAACGGCCAGCGCTGCTGCTGATCAGCCAAGTCTACGTTCCCGACCCGGCAGCGGTCGGGCAACATCTGCACGACGCCGCCGCGGAACTTGCCGGGCGCGGTTACCGTGTGCGCGTGGTGACCTCGTCGCGCGGCTACGATGCGCCCGAGCAGCGATTTCCTTCGCGCGAGCGGATCGACGGCGTCGACGTGGTCCGGTCGCCGTTGTCCTCGTTCGGCAAGAGATCGATCTTTGTCCGGCTGATCGGACAGCTCAGTTTTCTCGCGCAAGCGGTTCTGCGAGGCTTGTTTACGCCGCGGCTCGGAGCGATCCTGGTGAGCACCTCGCCGCCGATGTGCGCCGCCGCGGCGCTCGTGATTGCGGCAATTCGCCGCGTGCCGATCGTCTACTGGGTAATGGACATCAACCCCGATCAGGCGGTCGCGATGGGGGTGGTCAAGCCAAACTCGCCGCTGGTCCGGCTATTCAACGTGTTGAACCGAGCGATACTCAGCCGGGCGCATTGCGTCGTAACGCTCGACCGCTTCATGGCGGAGCGGCTCGCCGGCAAGTGCGATGTCTCGGACCGTCTCGAAGTATTTCCGCCATGGCCACACGAGGATCAACTCGACGTGATCCCGCCGCAAGAGAACCGCTTCCGCAAGGAGCACGGTCTCGACGGGAAGTTCGTGGTAATGTATTCGGGCAACCACAGTCCGGCCAATCCGATCTCGACGGTGATCGCGGCGGCCGAGCGGTTGCAGGATCGCCGCGACGTGGTCTTCGTGTTCGTCGGTGGCGGGCGGTGCAAACGGGAAGTCTCGGACGCGATTGCCCGGGGCGCGAACAATATCGTCAGCCTACCCTACCAGCCGATGTCGACGTTGAGCCATTCGCTTTCGGCAGCCGATCTGCACGTGGTGAGCCTCGGCAACTCGAGCGTAGGGATCGTGCATCCGTGCAAGATTTACGGCGCCATGGCGGTTGCCCGGCCGATCCTGGCGGTCGGTCCGAAGCCCTCGCACGTGTCGGACGTCTTGCAGCAAGCCGACATCGGACGCCAGGTGGACCACGACGACGTGCCAGGGGCGGTCGAAGCGATCACGGAACTGGCTCAGATGGCCCCGGCCCAACGCGCCGCCATGGGCACACGGGCATGGGAGATCATCCGTCGCGAGTTGAGCAAGCGCGTTCTCTGCACGCGACTGGGCGATCTCGTCGAGGCCGCACTTCGCGGCCGACCTAAGCTTCGCATTTTTGCTGCCGAGCCACCGCGTACCGACGACCGCGATATGCGAAGGGCGGCCTAGTGCGTAGGGTGAGTGCAACCATCGCTCTATATTCGACGTGGTGCGTTTCACGCACCCTACTTATCACGCTGCATAGAGCGAGGCCGGGGCGGCGCCTCCGACGAGCATCCACCGGTAGACGGACTCTAGTTCCCGGCAAACGTGGTCCCAGGTGTATTTCTTTCGTACCAGATCGTATCCGCGGCCGCCGATCGCTTGGAGTTCGTCGGCGGACGTGGACGTTGCCTCCGCGAGCATCTCGCTGAGCGAGTCGGCGTCCGGGTGTCCGACCCAGCCGGCCCCTGCGGCGGCGACTTCATCGAAGTTGCACTGGTGCGTCTGCACGAGCGGTAGTTTACAGGCCATCGCCTCCAGCAGCGAATTCGGAAAGCCTTCGGAGAGCGACGGCAACACGAACAGCGACGCCGCGGCCAGCGCCTCGAGCTTCGCCCGCCCGTAGAGCGGGCCGGTGAAGAGGACGTCGCGGTCGAGCGAAAGTGCTTCGGCCTTCGCTTTCATTTTGTCCTCGAATCCGAAGTCGTTCGGACCGGCCAGCACGAGTAGCCAGCCGTCGCGGCGCCGGTTCTCGAGCCGTTTCCATGCGTCGAGCAAAGCGGAAACGCCCTTGAGCGGATGGATCCGACCGAGAAACAGCACGATCGGGCGATCGGCACTACGAGGAAAACAACGCGCCAACTCCGTCGAATCCGGCAGCGCCCGGTAGTCTTCCGACCGAACGCCGTTGGGCACCACGATGACGGGGACCCGGACTCCGCGGCGGCGGATGGCGGCGGCTTCCGGTTCACAAAGCGCGTGCAGGCAGGTCGCGTTGCGTAGCCGCCGATTGCCGCAAAGCAGCTCGAAGAGTTTCTTTCTCCAGGGGTTCCGGTTGAGCGTGGCATCGCTGAGCCCTCCGTGAGCGGCCAGCAGCACGGGCCGTTTCCATTGTCGCTGCCAGCACCCGACGCTGTGAGACCACATCGACCAGAGCCCGTGCTGGTGAAGGACCTCGCCGCCGCTGTTGGAATCCTGAAGTGCGCGGTGCATGGCCAACGACCAGAAGGCGGCGCCGGGTGCGCTGCGTTTGAACGTCCGCACGCGGAGTTCGGCGGAACGCGTAGCCGGCCAGTCCTGCGCGTCGTACCGGTCGCCAAGCGCCATCAGCGAGACGTCGTGCCCGGCCCGCTGCTGTCCGTCGGCAATGCTCCACACGACCGGCGCTACGCCACCGCCAAGGCGAGACAACGAGTTGGTGGTGTGGATGATTCGCATCGTGAGGCCATTCTCCATGTGCGTTACGACCGTTTGTTGCCGGTTGAACCAGCTTCATGCAAGCCGCGCCCGAACGATCAGCTCGGGATTATTCTTGAGGTATCCGACCAAGCGGCAACTCCAGTAATAGGCGTTCTTTCCGAGCAATCGCCGAATCGGGAGGAGGACACGATATCCGAGCACATAGCGGTCTCGATTCAAGTAGGGCACGAATCCTGCGCGGAGGAGCAGGTTGTTGACCGTGCGGTAGTTCCAGGCATAGAGATGCTGGTTAAGATCGGCCGTAAAGGGAACTCGGCGGTGCTTTTCTTTGGGCAGGATGAGGTAGAGTTCGCCGTCCTCGGCGACAAGCTCGCGCATCTTCCGGAGTGCATCGAGCGGCGATTCGATGTGTTCGAGCACGTGACGACAGAAGACGATGTCCCACGCCTTCTTCGGCACGTCCGAAAGTGTCTCATAGACGTTGAGCTTGCGTTGGCAGCAGGCTTTCCGAGCGCCTGAGCTGACGTCCCAGCCAGCGGCATTCGGCAGCGCGGCGATGCCCTGGCCGATTCCGCAGCCAAATTCGAAGACGCGTTTATCTTGTTCCTTCGCAGTGAAGTACAGGCGAGTCGAGGCTTCAACTCTTGCCCAGAAGTACTCGTCGTCGGCAATTATGGCGGCGTGGCGTCTTGCATGGTATTCACTGTCGTAGAACGTGTCGGCAATGATCGTCATGAGCTTCTGTCCTTTTCAATACAAATGCGACGGCGCCTTCTCGTTTGAAGCGCGTACGCGGTTCGATTTCCGTTGGGTAGCCGACCGGCACGTCTATTTCCGCGACGCGACGCACTCCGGGAGTATTACGCCGCAGCCGAATCCGGCACCTCCGACTCGTGTTGCCTCTTCCATTTCCCTACGTCTCGGATCCATTGGTGCATGCGAGAATAGACATCGTACCCCGAGGTGGTGGCACGTTGGTGACCGGCTGCTGCAATCCGTTTGCGCGCGGCCGGATTCTTCAGATAGAATAGTCCTTTGGAGACGAACTCCTCCGGCGTGGAGAAGTACTCGGCCTCCTTGCCTTCATCGTAGAGTTGCTGCATGACGGGCGTACGCTCGGCCAGCAGGAAGACGCCACAGGCCGGAATCTCGAACACCCGGCGGGTATATTGGTCGCGGTTCCACTTCGACAGGAAGCACGCGGCGATCTTCGAGCCGCAAAGGGCCTTCTGATAGTCTTCCCCATGCACGATCGGGAGAAGGTCGAAGTCCTTGCGGAGTTTCCGGGGAATCGTCGGCGTCCAGTACCTCTGAGAACCGTACACACGGACGCGGATTCCCTTGTCGACGCCCGCCGAGAGGCACTCGACGCGGCGGTCGTCTTCCCAATGCCCGGCAAAGATCAGGTCGCAATCGAACCGCCGCCGGTCCTCGGCCGAAAGCGTGCGGGGATAGTCGAGCCAGGGGACGTAATGGGACATCAGCACGGCGGCGTTGGCTACACCGGCACCGGTCAGGTCGTCCACGCTACAGTCGCGATAGACGTGATAGCCGTCGTAGAAGGGCAGACCGCGGCTGACGTGGCGGTACCGCAACATGCGTTTTCGCGGTCCCAGCAAGTCGTCGTTATGGTAGCCGGCGACGAAGGTGTGCTTGCGAAGCTCACGGATCGTTTCCGGCCGATAGTGATTTCCTTGGTAGAGGAGCGTGACGTCGGGCTTCGAGGCCTTGACGGTCCGTATGAGTTCGCGGTTGACCCGCGAGATATCGGGCCCCCAAAGGATACGTTGCTGGATGCGCCCGGGGAGTCCGTTGCTGCAATGCGCGTGCGTATCGAAGATCCGGCAGCGGGTCCCCAATTCGTTCAGCGCACGACTCCAGGTCGACTCGTAGAGCTTGCTGAATGCACTTCGCACGATGAGAACGTTCTTCACCTCGGCGTTCATTTCTCGGCCCCGTCCCACAAGAGATCGCGGATGATTTCTACGGATCGCTCCGGCGGCCACGCTTCGGCCGTTCGGCGTGCCGATTCTCCCATCCGGCGGAGTCCGTCGCCGTCGGCGTAGACCTGGCACAGGTGCCTTGCCAATTGATTGATGTTACCCGTTTCATGGATCAGGCCGGAGACGCCGTCGGTGATTCGGTCGAGTACGGCCATGGTCTGGTCGGAACCGAGTACGGCGACGCCCGCCTCCATGGCCTCCAACACAACGACACCGTAGGGTTCCCAGCGTGCCGGGTGGATGAACGCGCCGGCGGTGGCAAACAGTTCTCGCTTCCCGTCGTCGTCGAGCCACCCGGGGAAATCGACACGGTCGGCAATTCCCAGGGTATCCGCCTCGCGTTGCAGTTGCGCCTGTGCGGCTCCCGCGCCAGCCAGCACCAGACGGACGTCCTCGGGGATCCGCTCGTTGACGGCCTTGGCAAATGCATCGAGAGCGAGGTCGTAGCCTTTTCGGTGGATCAGTTGGCCAAGCCCGACGACGTGCCGACGGTTCTCGTCCTGCGCCGGTGGACGCCGGTCGGGGTCGACGGCGACCCAGTACGGAAAAGAGACCGTCTTGCTCGGAGGGCATCCCAGGTAGACCGAGGCCATCACACCGGGGTGCCCCGTCATCAACACGCGATAGGCATGGCGGTAGATCCATTTCAGGAAGCGGTTCCGAACGGTCTCCCTGAGAAACGATCGTTTGGCTGGGAACTCGCGGTTCCACTGGATCCCTCGCGGCAGCGGGGTGTCCGACCAATAAAGAAACCGCCTCCGGTTGCCGGCCAGTGCCTTCATCGCCGACCGGAGCGTCGGCAGCATGTAGGAAGAGACCACGACGTCGGCGTGCTTTTCGGAGAGCACGCGGTCGATCAATCGGCGGTCAACTCGTCGGCGTTGGTCGGCCACGCCCAACTCGTAGGGAAGTTGTTCGGCTTGCGGAAAGGGGTGAGAGGGTGACCGCGGCGTCATGATCTCCACCCGAAGACTAACGTCCGGGCAACGCGCCAGCGCGCGGAAGAGGACCTGCTGATACAACGTCAGCTCGGGACACATCCAGATCAGGCGATGTGTTGCTGCCATCGTGGTGTGGTTCTCTTTCTTAGGCGGCTTTTTGGAGCACAAGCGGACCGGTGCGGACGAACAACGCTCTGGCGTGTAGCGGATGATTCAACACACTCATGCCGTGCGACTCGAACCAGATGATAGCGTCGTGTGGATCGAGACTGTTGCACGCGTCCGAATCGGACGTCCACAACACTTCGTAGTTCGCACGAATTCTCCTGTAAGCGATCGTAGCCGGCCGAATACCGCAAACGAACAGGGCGTGTCTGACGAGGCGTTTTGGAAGCAATGTCAGCCCTCGCCATAATACGAAATTGCGCAGCGGAATCGATGCCTTGATCAGTTTTCCGCGCAACCCGAAATCTGAATACGGCCTTACCGAGTACCCTTCCGCCGCCCAAGAGCGGCATTGCCATGCCGGAAAGAACATCGCGAATCCGCCCGGCTTCAAGACGCGAACCAACTCGGACAACGCTTGCTGCAAATCCGGAATATGCTCGTGCGTATGGAGGCTCCAGACGGCGTCGAAGGAATCGTCGGGCAGCGGCAGCGTGCCTTCTTTCCGGCAAGTGAAGTAGGGTTTGTGGTAGTGAGGTCTCAGCGACGCGGCAACGTCGATTCCGGTGTAGTCCGGTACCAAGTCCTGGAAGATCCCCTTCGACGAGCCGATTTCCAGGCAACGCTTCGTGTGCAAACCGTACTCGTCTACGAACCGTTTGAGAACGGGGAAGTCGGGGTGTGCTTCTGCCCGGTTCCAGGGCGTGTAGACGCGTTGTCGGTCGACGGTCTCGTAGAACGAGCGGTAGCCTGCGGAGGCCTCGGCGAGACCCGGTCGTCGGCCACGTGAACTGCGGCGCTCCCGCGCTGATGTGGCCGATTTCCGATGATTGACTGGCGTGCTGGACACTCTCGGTTCCTCACTTCCCGTGTTTGATGATTCAGGCAACTCGCCGGACGGCTTCCACGTACCCGTCCGCCTGTTTGACTGGGTCACAAAAAGCCGTACAGAACTCGTAGGCCGCTTGCCCCATACGCTGTTGCCGATTCCGATCCAACAGCGACTCCATGGCGACTGCGAGCGACTCGGGGTCCTCGGGCGGGACGACGTATCCGGTTACGCCGTCGCGGACCAGGCTGCCTGCCGCGCCGCACGAGGTCGTCGTGATCAGCGGTAACCGACAAGCGGCCGCTTCCACGAGCGTCTTCGGCCACATGTCTCTCTGCGTCGGCAGTATGAACGCGTTGGCGGCCATATAGTGGCGGGCAAGGTCAGGCAGTGACTTGCTGCCGGCGAAGACAACATGCGAACCGACGCCCAATCGCTCGGCCTTCAGGCGGTACTCCTTGATGGTCGGATCGCCGACGATACTGGCGTCCGCACCACACAGCACCACCCGAAACGCGTCACTGGTCTCCTTTAGCAGGCTTGAGGCACGCAGGATTGTCTCGATTCCCTTGAACCGCAAAAGCGTGCCGGCGAAGAGGAATACGCATTCGTTTTCGTTCCATCCCAGTTCTGCGCGAAGTTCGTTGCGGTCGAAGCGGTTCTCGGCGATGAATTCCGTGAACATTTGGAAGCCCGCCTCGAACGGCGCCTCGACGAAATCGCGGCGAGGAAGCCCGTAGACTGTGGCCAGCGTATCCTGCGTAACGGGTGTTTCGACGACGTGGACCTGGCACCTTCGCAAGATCATACCCTTGAGCCAACGGACCCAAGCGCGGCGGTTGCGTTCGCACTCGACCGGCAGCGTCTGGTTCACCGAGACGAGTTTCCGCCGCAGGAGTCGAGCCACGGCCGTCACCAGCAGCGCCGTTCCGCCCTGGATGCCGAAGAGGACGACGACGTCGTTTTCGCGGGCGCAGGCGACGGCCGCGCGGACGTTCACCGAGGCCATCAGCCCTTCCGGAGTTTTTCCTTCTTTGCACAAACTGAAGTGGCGGGCCTTAAACGTCGACGGGCGATACTCGAAGTTGATCCGCTCTTTCGCAGCTCTCGGCAGGATCGGGTAGGCCTTCAGCCGGAAGAATGCGCGATCGTTGATTCTGGAGAGACAGTCGGCCGTGAACTCCTGCAAATCGTACGTCAGGAATCCCACTCGTAACGGTTTAGTCATCACATGTTCTCCGAATATTCGGAACAGGTTTCATCGTGGCGAGGTCCCTATCGTTGGAAAACAAGACGCCTGGAATGGCGCGGTTTTCGGTATCGTCCGAGATGCATCGCGAGAAACAGCGGGATTGTCGACCATCAGCGTGAACGACATTCCGTAGAACAACCAGCTAATTGGCACGTTGAAATAATCCTGCGTGAGTCCCGAGCCAATCAGGAACAGGAACAGATAGAACCCTACCTTCTGAAGACTGTTCTTCTGCTCGTAGTGCGACAGGTTGTGTGCAATGATGCGTATCGCCAAGAAGACCAGCACCGCGAACGCAACCCATCCAAAGGAGACGCTGAACCCCAGGACGTCGCTCTCAGCCACGACGTACATATCGTACATCGAGTCCATCTCTGTGTGGATCCAACTGCAAGCATACGTGTCGAACGGGTTTTCCCCGAAGACTCCGCGGCGCATTCCCTCCACGTAGTTCCCATATCCGATGCCAAGGGGCCTGCTCCAGAAACCTTCGGATGAGAACACGGGCGCAAAGTATCGTCCGTCATACAGGCAGATCTCGTTGAAGTAATCGAAATTGGCCGCGAGGATCAGAACGTTCGCGCAAAGCAGTAGCAGGAATAACGCGACCCTGGTCCGAAACCTGCAAACTGCGTAAACGCAGAGTACGACTGCTAGTCCCAGCAGCGTTGATTTTGATCCGGTCACGAAGGTGTAAGACAAGACGCACAAGAAACAGAGCGTGGATTGCCGACGCGTGAGCAGTGGGCTGCTGAGAATCGTCAGGCAGCACATGAGCCACGGGAGGGTGCTCTTGAACAGGCCGAGTTGTACATGTGCAGAGCGAACGAACGAATAGACTTCCCCTGTAATGATACCCTCGGTGAGCAGGAAGGAAAGCCCGGCCGGATTGGAATACCAATTGATCAGAAACGCAATCAGGGCCGTCGGGAGACAGAGGCATAGCAGAAAGAGGAGGCAGGCCTTCTGGAAGTGAGGGAAATCATATCGCACGACGTACTGCGTAAAGCAGAGAATAAAGGGCACCAGCGAAAGCTGCAGAAACCAGGAAGTGTTGAGATCGAAGTCCTCGAGCAAACAGTAGTTTGCCGTGGTTATGAGATTCACCAGCAGCGCAAAGACGATGAGTTTGCCGAGAATCGGTGACGTTGCGAACAGATAACGCGTGCGGTACATGTAGGCAACAATCACGCCAAAGACGGCGTAATAGGCGGATACTCCCCACGAGAAACACATCAAGTAGCCTGCCAGCAACAGGATCCAGACGAACAATCTAGTCCAATTGTGTCTTCTCATCACGGACGCCTGCGTAAGCGAACCACTAATAGGACAGACAGAGGGTACAACATCCCTTCGCCAACAGATCAACGTCACGAAGACCATAACGCCGTTTCATAATATCCCACTGATTTGGGGATTCTCGTCGAAATCTTCTCGCCTGTTCGGACAAGACCACCTGCGAATGCAGAATCGAATACCCGGCTTTCTTGAACGCCTCTAGATACTCCGCAGGCTTCAAGAAGGAGAAGAGCCTGTTTTGAAGGAGGAACGGTCCCTCCATGCCCGTCTCATAGTGATGCCAGTATTCCCTGGTTTGCTCGACGAATTCGTCGTAACTTCCGTCGTCCAGAAGCAAATGATTGAGCCTCAGCAGGTTAGGGTCCTCCAGCCGGCGGGCGAGACGGGCCACCAGTTGAAGGCCGACGACGCTGACCACGGTCAGGAGGATCAGCGTCCCGACGAGGTGCTCGGTGCAGCGGACGAACAGGAAGGCGGCGGTGAAAAAGAGAAAGGGCAGGACGATCGCCGGGCTGAGACCCGGCGAGCCTGCAAGGCGGGAAAGACGCTCTGTGGCAAATCCTGTCGTCATGTTCCGGTCATGCACTCCGCGCGGTAAGTCGGTCCGGTTCGCCGTATTCCGTCGGCGGTTGCTCCGCCAGCCGGAGGTCCGGTTCAGCGCCAGCCGTTTCGGCCGGAAGGATACCGAGGATTCGGCAGACGCGAGCATAACGGTGCAGCCAGCGGTGTTCGGCCAGGCACCGTTGCCGGCCGCGCCGGGCGATTTCGCGGGCTTCCTCGGGATGCGCGAGATAATGCCGGATCAGTTCCACCATCTCGTCGCGGGTGCGGTAGCAGACGATTTCACGTCCGATGTCAAAATGTTGTGCCAAGTCCGGATTGAACGTGGTCAGATAGAGTCCGCCGCCGGTGGCCGGCACCTCGAAATCACGCCCCTTGACGTTGGTCAACTCCTCCGAGGTGAGGATGCCGCCGATGCCGAGATTGATTTGACTTCGGTTGAATATCTCGACCTGTTCGTCGAACGAGACCCAACGGGTGTTCCAGAGGCTACCGTAGACCCGGATCGGTATCTTGTTGCGTCGCAGGTACCGCACGATAGGAGGACGGCAGCCGTAGCCCGCGCCGATGAAGCTCACGGGAATGTCCCGGTCGACGGGCAAGGGGCGGTAGGCGTTGCGGTCGAAACCTTCGGGTAGGTAGATCGGCCTTGCGCCCTCGGCGAGATACCAATCGCAGGCCATGCGCGACGACGTCCAGGAAAGATCGAAGGCTGACGCGATGTCGATCTGGCCGGTGCGTTGCCCGCCGAAAACCGGGCCTGCCCAACTCTGCTTGTCGTCGAAGCACATGTTGACTACGGGGATGCCAAGTTCGTCGACGACGGTGCGGAGGACGTCCGCTTGAATCTCCTCGCCGCGGGCATAGACGAACATCCAATCCACCGGCCGCTCGGCGTGGGCTTTGCGCAACGCCGGTAAGACCATGTCGTTCATCTCCTGCCGGCGCCGTACGCCGCGCGCCCCGCACGTCCGGAACTGGCTGACCCGGTAGCCGTGCGCCGCGTAGTCGAATTCGCTGACCGGCCCCAACTCGTAAAGGTCCGGAAACAGCGTCGGATGCCAGCTTCTGCGAGGAACGAAAGTGAACGTGTGAATCTCGCCCGGCTTACGCACAGTCGGCGAATATCCCCGGTCGGCCATACGTTGCCGAATCTGGCCGACGACCTCGGACTCGCGACAGACGAGACCTCGGTCGCGGATCAGGCCGGCGTAATACTCGCGCCGGCGCCGATAGTCACGGTGCATCCGCTCGCGGCACAAGGCTCGCCAGGGATCTACAATCCAAGGCACCTGACGGCACGCGTCTTTCAGGCGTGTGAGAAGCACTTTGACTCGTTCTTTCATGTTCGTGTTAGAAATACGTTTCCTGGCAACGGCCCGATCGTCTGCCGTGGTGATTCCCTCAAGAGTTGCTCGCGACCGCCCGGCGGGCAATGGGCCGTTGGGTACGGGGGGACGCGTGAGATACTCCGTTGCGCGTTTCCTTAACGTGGAAGTGAAGTGGCGACGAGGACAATACCAGATTGGTCACTCGGTCGCGGACCGTTGCTTCGATTCTGTCGAAATCCGCCGACGAGACCTTTGGGAGCTGCGGCGAAGGGCCGTCGCACCAGTATACATGGAATCTGTCGCACAGTTCAGAATAGAAGTGTTGCGGGACAACGCCGGACGCTTCCAGGGCAAGCGGTGCGAATTCCATGAAGATGATCGGGCGGTGCTCTCTGATTGTGTTGTCGCCGCCACCGAACATGAGCGGCTCCGCGCCGTCGACGTCAATCTTGATCACGGCCACTTTGTCCCCGTCTTTACAGTGCATCGAGACGAGCGAATCCAACGACGTACACGGTATCTGGTAGGCCAGCCGCGAACCTTCTTCGGGATACGTGTGCAAGCAGGGTGCATCGGTCGCGTACAGGGCTACCTCCCCGTCTCGGTCTGAAACGGCCTGTTGCAGCAGAACTACCTGGCTGTTCGGCAGCGCCGCCATGGTTCGTTGCAGACATTGGAAATTGTCGCGGTCGGGTTCCAACGCCAGAGTCTTCGCCACGCAATCCATTCCCGCGGCAAACGCCGAGAAGTAACCGAAATGCGCACCGATATCAATGAAAACGTCGCCTTCATTCTGCTCGAACAGCATCTCGATCACCTGCTGTTCGGCCGACAGGTTGGCCGATGGTCCGTCGTACCAGGCATAGCTCTCTTTGCGGAAGTCGCAGAAGACACTCAGGCCGTTGCAGTTCAGAAAGCCGCCTTCCGGGCAGTTTGCCAGGAGGCGTCTCGTACGATAGCTGCGACGCAGTGAGCGAGCCGCACGTACCATCGACACGAGCGGTGGCACCTTCTTGAGGTTACGCCGAATGAAGTGCCGACTCATCTCTATTCTCCAGTCCTTGCGGAGGTTCTGTTTCAGCTCAAGTGTGGCCATCCGATGGTCCGCTTGAATTGTTGGATTAACACGGACTTTGCCAGGCAGTAGGCGTCCCGAAATCCGACGTGCCCCGGCTTGACCGCAGCGATTTCCTCAAGCAGGGTTGCCCGGGAAAACCCGCCGCACTGCAGAAAGCGGCCGTCGATGCCTTGAACGTATGCCCGCGCCAGCCGCTTTCTCACGTCGGTGGTCAAGGCTCGCTTCCACTTTCCATCTTGGCTGTCGATGTCTTTGTAGGTACGGCAGCCTGCCGCGTCACCTAACGAGAACGGCACCTGCTGTGTGGAAAACTCGCGAAGCAGGGTATCGACCGTCGAGTTATCGGAATCCAGGTCCAGGTAGTCCATCATCAGACGCAGATGCTTTCTCGGATCTGCGACGAGTTCCTCGTAGCGGACGATCAGTGCCCGCTCTCTCAGTGCGTCGCAACTCTGCGCCACGAGTGCGGGTCCAATCTTCAGATCCGGCGTAGCTCGAAGGCACGTTTGCAAACGGTTTCCCCACATCGCGGAAATGTAGGAAGTGAGTACATCCAGCGGATTTCGAAACAGGAAGATCAGTTTCGCCTCGGGAAAGATCTTGCCGAGTTCCTCGGCAATCAGGTAGTACCGCGGCGTCTTGTCGAGCACGTAACGGGTCTCCCGCGTCGCGACTTTCCCATAGAGGGAGCCGACGAAGTTCCTGATTGCGGAGTGAAACTCGGCCGTTCCGCCTTCCATGCTCGAGAGCAGATTCGTGATCCCGTGATTGATCAATTCGTGGCCGTATTCGGCCCGCACGCCTTTGGAGCGAAGCATATAGACAAGCGGCAGAAGGATTCCCGGTTCGGGGATGGACGTGACGTGTACGTGGCTTCCCAACAAACGCTGGAGCATCGTCGAGCCGGATCGCGGCAGCGAAATGATGAATACGTGCCTCGGCCTGGTGCATGCGATCATTGCGGGCGAACCTGTTCGGTGGAAAGCGATTGTTGCAGTGAGATACGCTGCGCCCGGGCAAGATACAAGACCCAGACAAGGTGCGAGGAAGAGTAGAAGATACCGCCCGCAATCACGCCGCGGATGCCAAAGTAGTAAGCGCCGGCAAAGCTGGCGGCAACCCCAAGGATCCCCGTGAGAATCTTGGCCGGGATCAGTTGTCGCGTGTCGGTGCCGCTGAGTATCGAGAACGAGGAGGATTGTCCCGCCGCAAACAGGCCCCCGGACAGAACGATCCAAGGCAGCAGCCAGGACACTTCCCGATACTCGGAAGCCACCAACAGTCGGAAGATGGTTTCGTGGAAGGTAAACGCCAGCGTGGCTGCCAGGACCGTGGACAGACCGGCAACGATGACGAGCCGGGCGTTCAACGATGTAACCTTCTGAAGCCGTGCGGGATCGGTTCCATCTCCGGCCCGGCTAAACAGCACAGGCCCCAGCAGCCGCATCGTCATGCCGTAGAGCATGGCAACGGGCAAGTATCCCAGTTGAAACAGAACGGCATAGCGTCCCACGTCGCTTGCCGTTGTGAACGCCATCAGCGCCCAGCGGTCGGAGGCCAGCACGGCCCAAACGAAGATACCCCAGGTCGCAAAGGGCCACGTGTAGCTTCGCATCTGTCGTGTCCACCGGTCTACGACTTCCGTCGTCACCGTGGCGGAAGAATCGCACAGCGGCACGATATTCGACCGGAAAAAGAACGATTGCGATACAAAGACGACCGTCGCGCCAATGACGTACCCCAGCATCGCCACCGTACTGTCTGCTCCCAATACGGCAATCAGGCCGGCTGCCATCGCAAAGCGAATCCACTGCTCAGCAGTCTGATGAAGGACCGCCAGTCGTCGATGTCGAGCCGCGTTCTGAACACTGTCGAAGATAGCGTTGCCGCCCGAAACCAGGGCAAACAAGGTGGCCACTAAGAGGAACGGAATCCAGCCGGCCTTGCCAATCCCGAAGCCGACCGCAACCCCTGCCGCTGCAATCACCAGCACGCCGCCCGTCATGACGACGGCCAGTCTGCGCACTACCTGCAGATAAGCCGCCGTTTCATTCGCCTCCAACGATGCGGAAAAGAATCGCCCGCACGTCATGCCCAACGGTCCCAGAAACACCTTCTGGACGAGCATCGCCACGAGCATCCCCAGCGCCAGGGTCCCATAGACGGCGGGGCCAAGCAGTTCGGTCAGTAGCCGCACTCCCACAAGCCCCCCCAGCATGGCCAGACCCTGGCCGGTGCCGATCCAGAGGAACTCACGTCCTAGCCGGCCCAGCCTGGCGGAGCCCAACGCCTGCCCCGTCGCCGGGCCGTCGCGCAGCACGCCGCCGCGTGCAGGCACGCCCTGTTTCCCAACGGCAATTTCGGACGCAGAACTCATGGTCGAGGCGGTTCCTTTACGCGGCTTTGCGATCCTCGGCGAACGCTTTTTCCAACACCGCGACGATTCGCCCGGACGCCCGGCCGTCGCCGTACGGATTGACCGTTGCGGCCGACGCATGGTACGCATCGGCGTCGGTCAGCAGTACCGTCGCCTCATCCACTATTGCCCTGACGCTCGTTCCCGCCAATCTCGCGACCCCTGCGGCAACGCCTTCCGGCCGCTCCGTGGTATCGCGCATCACCAACACCGGTTTGCCCAGGCTGGGAGCCTCTTCCTGCACGCCTCCGGAATCGGTTAGGATTATCGTCGCGCGGTCCATCAGGGCCACAAACTGAAGATAACCCTGAGGCTCGATCAGGTGGACGTTCGGCTTGTTGGCCAACAGCCGGTAGACCGGCTCTCGAACGTTGGGATTGAGATGGACCGGGTAGACGAAATCGACGTCGGGCAGTCGCCGGGCCAGTTCGAGGATCGCCCGGCAGATCGACTCGTGGCCTTTGCCGAAGCTTTCGCGCCGATGGCCGGTAACCAGGACCGAGCGCCGGCCGCGACCGTTCAGGAAATCGGGCGGCAGACCGGGAATCTCGGGAGGGTACTCCCGGATTCTCGCGACCGCCAGGAAAAGGGCGTCGATCACCGTGTTGCCGGTAACGAAGATCCTCTCGCCGGCGACGTTCTCTGCGAGGAGATTGCTGCGAGCTTGCTGCGTCGGGGCGAAATGGTAGTCGGCCAGATGCGTGGTCAGCACCCGGTTGGTCTCTTCGGGAAAGGGCGAGTGTTTGTTCCAGGTTCGCAGGCCGGCTTCGACGTGGGCAACCGGGATCCGGCGATAGGAGGCCGCCAAAGCCGCACAGAACGAGGCCGTCGTGTCACCTTGAACGACAACCACATCAGGGCCGGCACCGGCAAGATAGTGGTCGACGGCCGTGACCGTACGGGCCGTGAGGTCGGCCAGCGATTGATTCGGACGCATCAGCGCCAGATCGACGTCGGGCACCACGCCGAACGCATCGAGCGCCTGCGGGAGCATCTCCCGGTGTTGTCCGGTCACGCAGACGTGGGGTTCAAGACGGGGATGATCCTGTACGGCCAGAATCAGCGGACAGAGCTTGATTGCTTCCGGTCGCGTGCCGAGAACGAACGAGATTCTATTGGTCACGTGAGACACCAACGGTCACCCTACCTGCCAAAACGGTTGCACTTGCGACAAGTGAAAAGCGGGCTTGCTGCGGTCCGCGATGCGAGCGCAGCGCCAGCCCGATTACCCCCCGGACGGGCCAAAGGGAGGTATATACAGACTCCTCTCGACAGGCGTCAAGATCAGTTGCGCAGAAGGTGCAATGCTAGCACTGCTAGGTAGCTGCGGTCGCCAGTCCCTCCGACTCGCTCAGCGGGCAAGACAAGCCCACTGCGCCGGGACAAACCCGCCGGCTCGCCCCCTACTCGTCGTTAGCTTCCAGGTGGGCTCGGGCACGACGAACGGCTTCGTCGGCCCAGGGCTTGTCTTGATAGAGTTCGACTACGGCCCGATAGATGGCCGCCGCGCGGTCCGGGTCGGTTGTGGGTTGCTCGGCCCAATCGAGCCGATCCTGCACCACTTCGAGGTATTGACCGGTCTGCTGGGCAAGTTGCGTGCGAACCCGCTCCAGGCGACGTCGAGCCAGTCTCAGGCACTGCCAGGTCGGGCCCAGCTTGCTGACCGGACGGTCGTACAACTCGATCAGTGCCTGGAGCTTCACCGCACCCAACTCGGGCGCGATTCGGGTGTAGTGGATCGCCTCCAGATACGCCCGCTCGATCGGCAACAGGCTCTCGCTACCGGCAAGCCCTTTGGCCCAACGCTCGAATTTCTTCTCTAGCCGATACAATTTGATTTCTGTCATCTGCTCTTGCAGTTGTTCGCAGCGGGGATCGGCGGGGAACCGCGCGAGAAACTCGTTGATGTCGTCTTCGGCTTGCAGGAGCGAATCGATGTCGTCGGCAGTGGCTCCGGTAGGGATTCTCCCGAAGAGCCGGTCGGCCGAGGGAGGTTGCAGCAGGTACCAGGCGGTCAGCCCGATGGCCAGCAGGGCGATCACCAGCGCCCAGGTGTGCAGCGAGATCCACGGCGTGCGGGATTCCGGGCGTTCGATGCGGTCCAAGTCGGCTTCGGCGACGTGCGTAAATGTTCCCCGAGATTCCGGCGGCTTCTGAGGAGCCTCTCGATTCTGAAAGGCCGCCGTCGCCTTCGTGGGGGGCAGGTCGTCCACGGCGGGCAGCGCGTCCGTGGCGGGCAGCGCCTCGGGCTGCTTCACCACTTCCGTCGTCGGCAGCCGACCGAGGGCACCCACCGGCCGGTCCACCTCGGGCAGCGCGAGATCGTTTGCCTGCGCCTCGGACTCCGCCCGTCCACCGCCCAAATCCGCGTCTGCCGGATTTGCCGAGAGCATCTGCTGCATCTTCTCCAGCAGCCGAGCAAGCACAGTCGCGTTGGGAATCCGCTGCTGCGGGTCCTTATCGAGCAACTGCGTAACGATCTGGGCCAGCGCCACCGGCACGTCGGGGGCCTGTTCGCCCAGCGGGGCCGGCGTCTCGAATCGCTGCTTGTGAAAGACCTCGGAAACCGACTTGCCCTTGAACAACGGCCGCCGAGTCAGCAGCACGTAGAGCACGGCTCCGAGGCTGTACAGATCGGCTTGCGGACCGACCGGCAGCCCCTCGACCTGCTCGGGGGGCATGTACTCGGCGGTCCCCAATACATTGCCGGCGTCGGTCAGCCGGCCTTTACCGAACAGCCGGGCGATGCCGAAATCCGAGAGTTTCGTGTTACCCTGCCCGTCGATCAACAAGTTACCCGGCTTGATGTCGCGGTGGATCACACCCCGGTCGTGGGCATGACGCAGCGCACGGCACGTGTCGATTCCAATCCGCGTGGCCTCGCGCCAGTCGAACCGCCGCCCTCGCGTGAGCTCCTGCTCCAGGCTGCTGCCGTCGACCAGTTCCATGGCATAGAACAGCAGGTCGTCGTCCTCGCCGAACCCGAACAGCCGCACGACGTTCGGATGGTTAAGCTTCCGCAGTGTCTCGACCTCGGCCTCGAACCGCTCGCGGAAGCCCGGCTCGTCGGCCAGCGCAATGGAGAGCAGTTTGACGGCGGCCCGTTCGCCCGACTCGACGTGAACCGCCTCATAGACGATCCCCATACCGCCACGCCCCAGTTTGCGAACGATCCGATACGGTCCAAGCTGTTCGATATTCATACCGGCATTTCCAGGAGCCCTATCCTTCTATCCTACCGGTTGATTGCGATGGAGGAAAGTGCGGGGTTTTCGATGAGTGGCAGACGTGCTGGCTATCCCCTCCCCCCCGAACGCAGTCGGGGGGCGTTTGAAATCACTATCCACTCTCCACTATCCACTATCCACTCCCCACTCCCCGCTCCACTTGACACGGGTTGCCGACGGATGTGACAATCGGCGTCTCATGTTCCGATGGCTTTCGAGGACCCTATCCGTGGCAATCTGCGGCATTTTCAACGTGAACAAGACGGGCGGGATGACTTCCCGGCGGGTGGTCGATCTGGTGCAGGGCGCGGTCCGCCCGGCGAAGGTGGGACATGCCGGAACGCTCGATCCGCTGGCTACCGGCGTGCTCGTCGTCTGCGTCGGGGCGGCGACACGGCTGATCGAGTACGTGCAGCGGATGCCCAAGGACTACACCGGCACGTTCCTGCTGGGCCGGCATAGCCCGACGGAGGACGTCGACGGTGACGTGGTCGAGTTGGACTCGCCGCCGGTGCCGACTCTCGAGCAGATCGTCGCGGCGAGCAGGTTGCTGGTCGGTCGGATCGAACAGCGTCCGCCCGCCTATTCGGCCTTGAAGGTCGCCGGGCGCCGGGCGTACAAGCTGGCTCGGCAAGGCAAGAAGGTCGACTTGCAGCCGCGACCGATCGACGTTTACCGGTTGGACGTCCAGTCGTACGACTATCCCGAGTTGAAGCTTCGCATCCAATGCGGCAGCGGCACGTACGTCCGCAGCCTGGGACGCGATCTGGCCGAATCGCTCGGCACGGCTGCGGTGATGTCGGCGTTGGTGCGCACGGCGATCGGCGAGTTCCACGTCGAAGATGCCGCGGCGCCGCAAGAGATCACCTCAGAGAATTGCACGGAGCACTTATTGCCGGCGCTTCGGGCAGTGCAGCAACTACCGCGTGTGGAACTTTCGGCCGGGGAGATTTCCCGGATCGCAAACGGCCAATCAATTCCCAGAGAGACGCAGCCCCCCGACGCCAAGGAAATCGCCGCGGTCGACGACGCCGGTCGTTTGGTCGCCATTCTGACCCACCGCGAACCGGGAGTGCTGAGGCCGTTGCGGAATTTCCCGGCGGGTGGATCGTGATCTTGAATTGACGAATCCAGCACAACCGAACATTTAGCCGTCGGGCTTGCCCGACGTGTTTTGGGGCGACATCTGTCGATCGCAACGCGCCGAGCAAGCCCGGCGGCTAAATGTGATCCCCCCGGGTTGTCGCCGCCCACGAACAACCATCCTATCCCGCACAACCGCCCCGCGACCTTGCCGCCGCACACCGCTGCTTCCGGTTGTGCGTTCCGCAGCGATTGCTCGCGTGGGGTCTGCCGGGCAAACGGGACCGCCCCAAGCCGCAATCCTCATCGCCAAGTCGCGGCGGTGCCGATACTTAGGACGAGGTAGGAGGAGTTTATCCGGGCACGGACGCGCCCAAACTGAAATCCGCGCCGCCGGCCGTTCGGCCCGTGGTGTAACGCCAAGGCAAACGCGTCGATGCTCGAAAAGCGCAATCTGAAAGTCGATCTCGCCGCGCTCGGGCTGCTCGCCCTGACGATCTTCCTGTCCGCAGCCCTGTTGAGCTACGACCCGGCCGACCCGCCCAGCAAGCTCGTCTATCCGCAACGTGCCGAGACGCTCAACGTCTGCGGACGTATCGGCGCCACCGTCGCCCAGGCAACGTTCGGCGCACTGGGACTCGGCGCCTACTACCTGCTACTCTCGCTGGCGGCGCTGGACGCCGTCTTGTTGACCCGCCGCACCGCCACCCAACCGGTGCTGCGGGCGTTCGGATGGCTACTCTCGTTGGTGGGCGTAACGGCCCTGGCGGCGATGGCCCTGCCGGGGCTCTCGCCGGGACCGGTGATCGGCACCGGCGGATACCTTGGCGCGGCCGGCAGCGGCCTGCTTCAGATGCACTTCGCCGCCGTCGGGGCCTCTATCCTGGCCGTCAGCTTCATCCTCGGCGGACTGTTGCTGTGTACCGACTACATTCTCATTCGCGCACTGGCATGGACCGTCGGGAAGCCGACCCAAGGCCTGGGACGCGGGTTGGTCAACGTCGGCGTGGCCTACGCGCAGAAGGTCGGCAATAAGACGGTCGCAGAAGAAGAGCAATGGGAGGAGGAAGACGAGGAGGAATTGGAAGAAGAGGAGAAGGAAGCCGATGGCAAGGTTGCCGTGCGGATCGGCGGCCGGGACAACGACAAAGAGGCAGAGAAGGAGGACGAGGAAGAAGAAGAGGCCGAAGAACAACAGCAGGAGGAGGAGGCAGCCTCCACGGTAGCCCGAAAACCGTTCGCTTCGATGCTTCGGATTCGCAAGCCCAAGAAAGCCAGCCAACAGGAGGTCATCGACGAGTTGGAAGCCGCCGACGACGCTACGGAGGAAGAAGACTACGAACTGCCCACCAGCGAAATGCTGTTGCAAAGCGAATCGTTCCGGTTCGCCGAACAGGAAAAGGAGGTTCGCCGGAAGGCGAAGATCCTCGAAAAGACATTCGCCGATTTCGGCTTCAACATCCGCGTCGTCGAAATCCAAACCGGCCCGGTAATCGCCCAGTTCGAGGTCGAACTGGAGGCCGGGCTGCGACTGAGCAAGATCACCGGGCTGGCCGACGACCTGGCCATTGCCCTGCGGGTACCCAGCGTGCGGATCGTGGCGCCGATTCCCGGCAAGAACACCGTCGGCGTCGAAGTACCGAACAACGAACGGCAGGTCGTCCGGCTGCGCGAGGTGATCGACGAGGGCGCCGGCAAGGCAGCCAAGATGCGGATACCGATCTTCCTGGGCAAGGACGTGGCGGGCAATCCAATGGTGGTCGACCTGGCCAGCCTGCCGCACCTGTTGATCGCCGGACGCACGGGCACCGGCAAGAGCGTCTGCCTGAACTCAATTATCATTTCCATGCTGATGACGCGCCGGCCCGACGAGGTGCGGATGCTGATGATCGACCCTAAGATGGTCGAATTGAGCCCCTACAAACAGTTACCGCACCTGATGCACCCGGTCGTGACCGACATGCGCAA
>JABMRB010001435.1 GCA_013202865.1 Candidatus Nealsoniibacteriota bacterium
CCGATGGTGTCCTCGGGGGCCTCGTAGTAGTCGTTTCCCATCAGGATCGAATTGCGGATCTGCACGTCGCGCCCGATCAGGCATCGCAGACCGATCACGCTGTTTTCGATCACGGCACCTTGCTCGATCATACAGCCGTCGGCAATCAGGCTGTTGCGGATCGTGGCCCCCTCAAAGCGCGACGGCGGCAGAGACCGAGACCGGGAGAAGATCGGCGCATCGACCGACGCCAACTCGAACGGCGGGTCGGCACGGGTTAATTCCAGGTTGGCATCGTAGAACGCCTTGATCGTCCCGATGTCTTCCCAGTAATCGTCGAACAGATGCACCTGGACGCGGCGCGTGCGGATCGAGGCCGGAAAGACCTCCTTGCCGAAGTCCTGGTAGTCGGTCTTGTCGAGCACGTCGAGCAACACCTGGCGGTTGAATAGGTAGATTCCCATGCTGGCCAGGCAGTCGCGTCCGCCGGAGACGATCCCTTGCCGGTCGATCCAGGCGGGGTCGGTACGGATGTGGTCGAGCTCCTCGGCCGTCTGCGGTTTCTCCAGGAAGCCGACCACCCGGCCCGTGTCGTCCAGACGCATGATACCCAACCCCGAGGCTTCGCTGCCGTGGACCGGCACGGCCGAGATTGTCACGTCGGCGCCGGACTGCTCGTGCGTGGCGATCATCTCGCGGAAGTCCATCCGGAAGAGCTGATCGCCGGAGAGGATCATCACGTAGTCGATCCCCGGTTGTTGCAGGTAGCGGAGGTTCTGGCGCACGGCGTCGGCGGTGCCCTGGTACCAGTCGGTGCTGGCGATCGTCTGCTGGGCGGCCAGGATCTCGACAAACCCGCGACTGAAACTGTCGAACAGGTACGTCCGCCGGATGTGGCGATGGAGGCTGACGGAGTTGAATTGAGTAATCACGTAGATCCGGTTCAACCCGCTGTTCAGACAGTTCGACAGCGGAATGTCGATCAGCCGATACTTCCCGCCAACCGGCACGGCCGGTTTCGAGCGAAACTTCGTCAGCGGATACAGACGCGTGCCTTGTCCGCCGCCAAGCACGAGCGTGATACAGTTTTTCATGCGGTTTCCTTGACTGAACCTCCGGCCGTCAACATCATTGTAGCGGAAATCGCCCCGCCGGGAAAGCCGACGCTGGTTGGCAAGGTATTCGCGTTGCGGTAGAGATTCCGCTGGAAACGGTAGGAGGAGTTGCACGGCTTACGCGAAAGACGAAGCGTTACGTCCTTTTACGCGATTGGCTGACCAGTTCGGCCGCGCCTTGGGATAGAAGGTCGTCGGCAAGGCGGATTCCCAGTTGAACTGCCTCGGACGGCGGGCCCGAAAGCGTTGCCGCGAGCATTTGCTTGCCGTCGAGGCTGAGCACGCGGCCGGCAAGCTGCAATACGTCGTTTTCGACGCGACCCAGCGCGGCGATCGGGGCCAGGCAACCGCCCTGCAACGCCGAGAGCAGCGACCGCTCGGCATCGACGGACTGGTGCGTCGCCGGGTCGTCCAGCTTGCGGACCCAATCCATGGTTGCCTGATCGTCGTCGCGAGTTTCCAAACCCAGGGCGCCTTGGCCGACCGCCGGAAGCATAATCGACGTGTCCAGCACCTGTGTAATCCGGTCGGCAAGCCCCAAACGCTGCAGGCCGGCCTCGGCCAGGATGATCGCGTCGTAGTCGCCCGAGGTGAGCTTGGCCAACCGCGTATCGACGTTGCCGCGGAGGTCCTTCATTTGCAGATCGCCACGGGCGTGCAACAGTTGCGAATGGCGACGCAGGCTGCCGGTTCCGACCACGGCCCCCTCGGGCAACTCGTCCAACGACCCGTGCTCGCGGCAAAGCAACGCATCGGCCACCGAAGCCCGCTGCGGAACGGTCGCCAGGCACAGCCCAGGCACCTCGTCGGTCGGAAGATCCTTCAAGCTGTGAACGGCCAAATCGACACGACCGTCCAGCAACGCCCGTTGGATCTCCTTGGTAAAGACACCCTGTCCGCCAATCTCTCCAATCGGGCCCTGCTGCTGTTGATCGCCGCTAGTAGCAATCAGCACCAGTTCCACATCGACGCCCAATTGTTGCAACTCCCCGGTCACCCAATCGGCCTGCCACCGAGCCAAGGCGCTGTTACGTGTACCGAGTCTGATTCTAGAACTAGAAGACATATTTGATTTCAGATTTGGGATTTGGGGCTCGGGATTTGGGGCTCGGGACTGGGGGTATCTTCAATTTGCAATTCTTCTCCGCCGCTTGCGGCTTCGCATCGACACCCCACGCAACGCAGTGCGTGGGCGTTCCACTCCCCACTCACCACTAACCAC
>JABMRB010001436.1 GCA_013202865.1 Candidatus Nealsoniibacteriota bacterium
CGCCGCGGCGGTCGGCGCGATGCGAGCGATGCGCGAAGGCGAGATGACCGTCCAGCCGATACAAGATCGGTTTCCCAAGGGTTCGTAGTGACCCGATTTATCGGGTCGAACACCCATCCTCCGTGTTGAGTATCCTGCTGCGAAGCAATCGCGTCCGTTTTCCAGGCGCAGAATTGGCCCGTTTCAATCCGGAGTAGTATGCCAGCTTGTCGGCGTTATTGGCACCGGGCAGTAGTTTTTTCGTGTAGGTTTTTCGGGAGACAGTTCCCATTGGTCAGTTCGCCCGGTCTATGAAGCAATTCGGCAATGCCTTCTGAAGGTCCTGGATTCCGGCGTCGGTGACGTGGGTGTCCAACAAGCCCAACTCTCGGAGGCACGTCAGTCCTTTCAGATGCACCAGCCCGTCGTCGGTGACCAAGGTATGCGTCAAATCCAACTCTCGGAGGCACGTCAGTCCTTTCAGATGCACGAGCCCCGCATCGGCAACCCGGGTGTCACTCAACGACAGGTGTCCGAGACAGGTCAGCCCTTTCAGGTGCATCAGGCCGGCGTCGGTGACCTGCGTGCCATCCAAATACAGGTCATTGAGGCTCGTCATTCCTTTTAGATGCACCAGCCCGGTGTCGGTGACCTTGGTGTTACGCAAATGCAGGCGTTGCAGATTCGACAGTCCTGTCAGATGCACCAGCCCGGAATCGGTAACCTTGGTGTCATCCAAATCCAGAATCTGGAGGTTTGTCAGTGCTTTCAGGTGTGTCAGCCCGGCGTCGGTGACCCCGGCCCTGGCCAACCCCAGGAGTTCGAGACTCGTCAATTCTTCCAAGTGTTCCAGCCCGGCGTCAGTGACCCGCGCGTAGTGCAACCACAACGCTTTAAGGCTCGCCAGTCCTTTGAAGTGTTCGAGTTCGGCATCGGTGGCTTGTTGGTTTGTGACGGATTCCACGTTCGACAGGAAGTCCACACCGAACAGATTCCGAAACCACGGTGGACCGGGGGGTGATGGGGTCTTGGGGGATCTGAGAAGGTAGCCATCCGCATCGAACTCGTAGTCGTAGCTTACACGTCCTTCCCTCTTCTCAATCGCCTCCACTGCCTCCCTTTGCCTCCTGGCCTGCTGCATCTTCACCGCAAACCAACTACACACGACGGCGACAACTGCGACGAACAGCATTAGCGACCGGATGCTGAACTGAAAACGACGGCGGAAGACCAGGCTGACGCCGAGCCAGAGCAGCAAGAGCACCACCGCCACGCAGACCACCGCCACGGCAATCAGCACCGTCCAGTTCTTGTGCTCGTTGAAAGCAAACCAGCGGAACCGCTCGGACAGCCAGAGAAGGCCCAAGATAGGCAGCAATGCAATCAGCAACCGGTCCGGTGTGATGTGATACCAGCGAGATTTTGGTGGCTGGGATTCGGGCATGATCGGCCCCGGGGATGAAAACGGTGTGCCCGTTAGCATACCCGCCGTCGGCGAGGGTAGGCAAGTCCAGGAGTGACGATTGGTGACGTCGGCTTCTGACTCGACGATGATTCGCCCTTGATCGCATATCCGCCAAGTGGTATAAGCCCCCTGCTTTGCGGGGGTCTCCAAGCCCTTCTTGTCGAGGTCGAACTCGTGAACCGGTTTTTCTCGCCCCTGTCGTCCCTCTTGGCGGTGACGATCATGGCCGCGGCCGGCGGATGCACGTCGCCGCTGGCAGAGATGATGGTCACCGCGCCGAATCGGCTGAATCCGTACGTTACCGCGGCGAACCCCCTGCCGCCGATCGAGTGTCTTGTCGGCGTGGACGAGCAGTTTCGGGTGCAGGTCGGCCCGCCTGAGGCCACGCTGTCGGTCTCGATCATCGAGCCATCCGATTCGAACCGGCCCAAGGGCACGATCCTGGTGATTCACGGGATCCTCGCCCGCAGCCTTTGGATGCTCGACACGGCCAAGACCCTCTCGAACGCCGGCTACCGAGCCGTGTTGGTCGACCTGCGTGGCCACGGCCGCTCGACGGGCGGTCTGCTGACGTTCGGTGTGCAGGAGGCGAGAGACCTCTCGCAGGTGATCGACACGCTGGAAGATCGCAATCTGGTCGACGGCCCGATCGGCGTCTATGGAATCTCCTACGGCGCGACGACGTCGATCCATCTTGCGGGCCGCGACCGGCGCGTCAAGGCGGTCGTGGCGGTGGCGCCGTTCAGCACCGTGCGAGACGAAATCCCCCATTTCGGACGTGTGATGGTGCCGGGCATCGGCTGGGTGATCCCCGAGCAGACCTATCAACGGGCGATCGACGAGGCGGGCCGACTGGCACGGTTCGATCCCGATCGGGACACGGCCCTAGAGGCCATCCGCCGGACCTCCGCCCCCGTGCTCTTAATGCACGGCACCAACGATTGGGTGGTTCCCCACCGCCACAGTGAGCGGCTGCACGCCGCGGCACCGGGCCACAGCGAGTTGGTCTCCGTTCCATGGTACGGCCACACGGTCATCTGGATCGATCCGACCAGCGAAGTAGCCCGGCGGACCCGGGCCTGGTTCGATCGCTGGTTGACGGCACCACAGATTTAGCCCCGGGTGAATACACGCGGGGGGTCGCCGCAACTCCCCGCCGTGTATTCACGGCGGACTAAGAAGTCGTACAGGAATTACTTCCCGATTTGGCTATGAGCTATGAGC
>JABMRB010001437.1 GCA_013202865.1 Candidatus Nealsoniibacteriota bacterium
ATGCTGCGGTGCCTGATACTGCGGTGCCTGATACTGCGGTGCTTGATACTGCGGTGCTTGGTAGAGTGAGCCGCTCTGGTAGGTCAACGGCACGACCGGGGCGGGTAGCGCCTGGGGCATGCCGACGGAACTCGGCCACGGGTGGCTCGGTTGTTGATAGACGGCCGATTCGATCTCGCCCGGCAACGCCTGTGCAGGCCGGGCAGTCGGCTCGATCGAACGCGTCCTGAACTGCAACGCACCGGACCCCGCCTCCGGTTGAATCGGCACGACCGGCGCTCGTAGCGGACGCGATCCGGACGGAACCGGCGGAGGCACAGGCATCGCATGCCCGGTCGCACCTGGCAGGGCCGGCGGAAACTCCATTCGGAACGGACTCGACTCGACGTTCTCGCTGCCGGGCACGGGCGGTTCGTGTGGTTTCGGCGGAGCCATCGTGGGCCCCTGGATCGACCTTCCGCTGGGGTCCGCGTCCGGATAGATCACCGGCGTCTCCGAATCGAGCCACTCGTCGTTTCGAGAGCGGAGTCCGCCGTCGCCGTGCAGTTTGACCACGTCGGCCAGACACCAGTGCATTCGGGCGGCTTCGGTTAGCTTGACCCGGTCGGCGTCCTTTTCGTCTTTGACGATGTGGGGCGTCATGATGATCAGCAGCTCGGCCCTCTTCTCGACTTTGGCGTCGTAGCGGAACAGGTCGCCGATCAGCGGGAAGTCACCCAGCCCCGGCACCTTGCGGTTGACGGACTGCTTCTCCGTGGTGATCATACCGCCCAGTACGATCGTCTGTCCGTCGAGCGCGCTGACGGTGGTCTGAGCCAACGCCCGGTCGATCCGCGGCGAGCGGATTACCTCGCCGCTGATAGCCGAGATCGAGACGGCGATCCCTTCGCTTTCCGGCCCGACCTTCGACTTGTCGGCGTCGATCTCCATCACCACCAGCCCGTCGGGGCTGATCCGCGGCGTCACACCCAACACCAATCCCACGTTCTCCCACTCGATGTCGTTGATCTGCTGGCCCGTTTCGGTGGTCCGGGTGCCGGAGAGGTACGGCACGCGTTGGCCGACGTGGATCAGGGCCGGCTGGTTGTCCAGCGTCATGATCTGGGGACGGCCAATCACGTCCAGACGACGGGTGTCCTTCAGTGCCCGAACCAACACGCTGACGCTCTCGCTGGAGGCCGCGAACACGAACCCGCCGTAGCCCAGTTCGTTGTTGACCCGCCCGACGCCGAAACTCGACATGCCCTGAGAGCCGACATTGTTCGAGGAGGCCTGGGCCCCGCTGCTGGCCCCCAACGGTTGATTGTTGAAGTGGTAGCCGGGCGTCGAGGTGGCCGACTGGATGGTCTCGTTCTCCACCACGACCCCCGTACCCGGCGTGGCGGCGCTTTCGATGGTCGTGATGATGTCGCCCAGCAGGCTGCGGTCGAAGAGAATCGAGTCCTGCAGACCCAGTTCCACGCCGAACTCGTCCGTGTCACCCAGCGCCACTTCGGCGATCAGCACCTGGATCAACACCATCGGCGGGCGGGCGTCGAGTTCCTCGATCAGTTTCCTGATCTCGTCGAAGAACCGTGGCGTGGCGCTGATGATCAGGCTGTTGGTAACCGGCTCGGCCACGACCACCACTTCCCGCTCGATCTGTTCAAAGGGGCTCAGCATCCCGGGACTGATCTGCTGCACCGCACGTTCGCTGGTGAGGAAGTCGTTGATGGCGACGGCGACGTCGGTGGCCGGTGCGTTCCTCAGGCGATAGACCACACTCTGACGGCGCCGGGCCTCGCTCTCGTCCAGCCGCAGCAGGATCGCCTCGACCACCTGCAGGTCGCCCCCGGAACCGGTGGCGATAATGCTATTGGTCCGCGTATCGACGGCGAACCGCATCCCCACCAGGGAGCTTTCCCCTTCCTGTGCCCCGGTCCGCACGGCCGGCTGCCCCGAGGCGGCCGTCTGGTCGCCGAAGAGCGCTTCGAGCATCTCGACCAGTGCCACCGAGTCGCCGTCGATAATCGTGAAGACCTTGATCTGGGCCTCGACCGACGGCAGCCGGTCGAGCTCGGCAATCAAGGCGGCAATCAATTCCATGCTCTCGGCCGACGCCGACACGAGCAAGGCGTTGCTCCGCGCGTCGGCCGTGACCCGTACGTCGGTGAGGATCCCCGACCTCAACCGCCGGCCGCCCTTGGGATCGACCGTCAGAAACCGCAGCATCGTCGATTTCTGCTCGGCGCTGGCTTGCTGACCGGCTCCGGTCGTCTGGCCCGTGATCGCCGCCTGGAGTATCGGCGCCAGGTCGCTTGCCAGCGAGTTCTCCAGCTTGAATAGACGCAGCTCACTCACCGCAGCACTATCGGGTGTGTCGATCCGCACGACCAACTCCGCCACCTCGGCCATGTCGCGCCTTCCGGCCCGCACAATCAACGCGTTGGACCGGAAATCGGCCGTCACCAGGACCTTCGTCCCCAGGGCGGGCCGGTTGGCAAAGAACTCCATCACCGTGCCCTGCGCGGTAGCCGCCGCCGCGTAACGCAGCCGGAACACGCGAAACTCGCTCTGCGGCGGAACCGGCCGGTCCAGACGCTTGATCAGGTCCTTCACCGTCTGCACGTTCTCCTGACGCCCGATCAACAGCAAGGAGTTCGGTTTGACCAGCGCCGTGATGCTCACGCGGCCCTGTCGCGGAAGATAGATCGCCTCGTACAGCGGCGTGATCAACGCTGTGAGCGACTCGCTGTCAACGTGCTGCAAAGGATAGACCTGAATCGCCGGCTCCGTCTCGGCACTGATCTCGTCGATCTGCTGAAGGAAGGCAATCACCTGGTCTACGTCGCCGGCCAAGCCGCGGACGATCACCCCGTCGAGCCCTTCGAGGATCTCGATCCGCACCGGACCGATCAGCGCCCGTTGACTCGCAGCGGCACCGTTGGCGCCCGGCGGCGTCGCGGCCGTTGCGGCACCGTTTGCGCCCGGCGGCGTTTCTTCCGGCACAATCGGCGTCGACGGAGGTACAGCCGGCGTCAACGGAGACACAATCGGCGTCGACGGAGGTACTGCCGGCGGAGCTCCATCGGTCGGCTGAAACAGCATCGACATCAGCGAACCGTTCGACCGTCGCGAAGCGGTGGCTAGCCTCACTGCGTCCATCGCCCGTTGCACGCTCGCCGGGTTGGCCGACTGCAACATTATCATCCGGGTGGCCTGACCCCCGGCCTCGGGTGGAGCGTCCAGGGCCTGAATCAGCCGAACGGCCGCATCGACCGCCTGGCCGGGACCTTGCATCACAACCCGGTTGTTTGCGTAGCTGATGGTCAGATCGAGTCCTCCCCCACCGGGAAGATTCAGCCGGTAGAGCCGCTCGCCCGCCACCGTGCTGGGAACCGATTGAAGCCGATCGGTCAACATGCCCGTCAGTCCCGACTCGACGTCCCGGGCCGACGCGTGCCAGAACGGCACGGTCCGGGATTTGACTGGCTGTTGCTGCTGGACCGTCGGCCGAGGCCGCGTCACGGGAGCACTAGGCTGGGTGACTTGGGCTACTGGCGCAGCCGGAGGGACTGAGGCAGCTAGTTGCTGGGCAACTCCTGCCTGCACCTCGGCCGGGGCGTCGACAATGATCTGTCCAGCCCGCACGTCGGCCGCAATTCGCACCCCGGGCACCGCCCCATACACACCGCGTAGCTGCGCAGCGATGGCTTCGGCATCGACAGCCCGGCACGGATATGCCCTGAGCGTCGAGGCCGCAGCGGCCCGATTGGGAGCCTGCCCCAGGGCCTGATTGCCGCCCGGTTGCAGGGTTATCAGCCCGACCAGCGTTAGAACGCGGGCCAGTGTACGGAGGGTAACGCGGGACCTAAGTCGTGATGTGGTAACCATTTATGCATTTCTCACTGTCCCCCCCGGGAAACTTCCGTGGAAACACGGGGATCATGCGACAGGACGCGCAATATCCACGCAATACGAGTAATCGGCAAACTTTGCGCAGTTCTCCAATATTATCTCCCGGGAAGTGGTCGTGATTTGCCGTCCGTCGGCCGGAAAACAGCACTCGGATTCGCCCGTGCAAGCAAAAAGTCCGTTTCCGCGCCTTTATTTACAGATGCCTGGTGAGTAGACTGGAATAGGGTAATTCACTTATCCGGCTCGTTCCATTTTGAGCCAAACCAGCGTTAGAATAGGCATCCTTGCTAAAGTAGCCGCGGTCGCCAGACCGTCGAAGTCCCGCAGTTTGATTTTGTTGTAGCCACGGTCGCCAAACCGTGGAAGCCCCGCACTCTGGCGAGTGCAGCCCTACACTATTAAGATAGGCATTCTTGCTGGAGTTTGCCGGCAAGATGTTAGGAGGCGTTTTCGGTGCGCAATTGTATCCTGCGCCGAGCGGCGGGCGGCCTGTGCTGCCTGCTCCTGGGGTGCTGTCTGGCCATCGCCCAGGACAGTAGCGCTGGCGATGCGCCCGAACCGAGCGAAACTCCAGCGGCGAAGCCGTCCGCCGCGCCGTCGGGCAACGTCGAGCAGGTCCAGCCGGTGCTGTACTACCTGAAGGACCGCAGCGGCAAGTTGGTCGCCGTACCCGGTTTCGCCTTGGAAGATTTCGAAGAGGCATACAAAATCAAGCACGACCTGGACGCCGCCGCGACCCAACCGCGATACAGCATCCAACGCATGACCGCCACCGGGCTCGCCCGGCAAGAGACCGGCATCGGCCGACAAGAGTACGCCGAGTTAACGATCCAGGTCGAGGTCCTGGCACGTCGCGACAAGTGGGTCCGGGTCCCCTTTCGGCTGGAAAAGGCCATGCTCCAGCAGCCGGCCGAATACCAAGGCCCGGGCGAGCACTTCCTCCACTTCGAGGGCGCAGGCCAGGGATACGTCTGCTGGCTCCGGGGCAAGATGGGAGATCGCCACAAGCTTTCGCTGAAGATGTTGGTGCCACTGGACAAGACCGGCAACGAGACGCGGTTGAAACTCGTTTCGCCCCAGTCGGGTTGGTCGCAGTTGAAACTCACGGTTCCGATCGCCAAAGCGACGGCTCGGGTGTCGCCGGGGGCCAAGTTGGAGCCTTCGACGGCCGGCGATGGCACGACGCAGTTTTCGGTGTTGTGGCGCGGCGGTGACGTCGAGTTGGCATGGCGCGAGCCGGGCCAACAGGTAGCTCCGGCCGCACCGGTCCTCGAGGCCGTCGGGGCCGTGATGGCGAGAATTGATCGTCGCAGCGTCGAGACCGAAGCGACCCTTACGGTCCGCAGCCACGGCGCCGAGTTCGATCGTTTCCATGTCCGCCTACCCCAAGGTGCCCGGTGGGTACCCGGCAGTGCGTCGGGCTACACGGTCGCCCAGGTCACGTCCGACGATCCGGCCTCGGCGGGACGTCTGCTGGAGGTGCGCCTGTCGGAGCCCGGTAGCGGCCCGATCAAGGTCAGCCTGAACACGACGCGGTCGCACAACCCGGCAAAGGCTGACGAACCGATCGATCTGGCCGGGTTCGAGGTGGTGGAGGCCGCGCGGCAATGGGGACATATCGGCGTTGCGGCGGCGGGTGATTGGCAGGTCTTGTTCGGTTCCAATCGTGGCGTGCAGCGCGTCGATCAATTACCCGATCCGTTGCAGTTGGAGGACTTCGTTGCCGCGTTCGAGTATTACGCACAGCCTTGCTCGCTAACCGTGCGACTGGCCCAGAAGCAGATGCGAATTCGCGTCGAGCCGGAATACCTGCTGCTCGTCGACGCAGATCGCGTGGTACTGGAGGCAAAGCTCGACTACACGGTCCGCGGCGCCAAGGCCTACGAACTGGACGTGACGTTGCCTGCCGCAACCAAAGCGGGACCCGGATGGGAATTGGACGACGTCTACCAGCGGCTTGGCGAAGAACTCGTCGCGATCGGCGACGTGAAGGTCGGCGAGGCCGGCCAATACTCCATGCCGTTGCTGCAACCTTCGACCGGCGACGTGGAACTGCGGCTGCGAGCCCATTGGCCCATCTCGAAAGGTGCCACTGCGCTGGCGCTGCCGTTGCCCGTGCCGCAGGCCGATTCGCCCGGGCGCTGCGACGTGCTCGTGTTGCCGGGGGACAACGTGGAACTGGCCCCCGACGACGAGTCGACCGTCGGCCTGTCACGTCAGCAGGTCACCTTGCAGATTGAGCTTCCCCAGCGGCAACAGGACCCGCTCTCCTACCGCGGCGAGCCGGACCTATTGCCGGGAAAAGGGGCCGTCTTTGCAGCCGATTTCGCCGTGCAGCCGCAGAGCATCTCGGCCGAGGTGAGCAGTCGGGTGACCGTCGAGGAGACCGGCTACCAGGTCGAGCAGGACCTGATCTACACGATTGCCTACGAGCCGGCCGACCGGCTGATCGTCGAGTTGCCGCGTGCTCTGGCTTCATCGAATCAGTTGGAGTTCGAATACGACGGCAAGAAGCTTGCCCTGACGGACGTGCCCAACGCGACGGGCAATGCCGCGACCGACGCGACGGACAATACCCCGACGCAACGCAAGCAGATCGAACTACCCCGGCCGTGCATCGGGCCGTGCAAACTGAGCGTGCGCTATCGCCGCCCGCTTCAGCGACCGGCCGATGGCCGGCGGTTGAAGTTCTCCGTCGCCTTGGTGATGCCCGCCGACGCGGTGCTTTCCGGCAACCGGCTGGTCGTAACCTCCGCGGCGGAAACCGAGGTGGACGATCCGTGGATCGTGGCGGAAACGGGCCCTTCGCCACCCGGACGCCCGAAGGAACTGCAATGGACCTCGCCAGGGCCCACCGGCAGCGCGGAACTTGCGGTCCGATGGGCGGATCACGACGCGCTGGGATCCACGATCGTGGATCGGGCCTGGGTCCAGACCTGGCTCACGCAATCGGATCGCGAGGACCGGGCCGTCTTCTCCTTCACCAGCAATCGTAAACAGTTGAAACTGATCGTTCCGCCCGGATACGTGCCGGCCCAGACACGCGTGTTGCTCGACGGCAAGCCGGTTGCGCCCGTAGGGATCACCGAGGGCAACGAACCGGGTGCCGGTGGTACGCTGACGATCCCCTTGCCCGCAGCGTCGCCGGCCGCCAGCGGCACGGACGCTGCGAGTCACGAGCACGTGCTCGAATTGCGCGTCCATTTCCTCCAACAGCGACCGCCTCGCGGACGGATCGCGCTCGAACTACCGCGGCCGGCTGACGACGTTTGGATCCGGCAGTTGCGATGGCAGTTGCTATTGCCCAAGAACGAGCACTTGATCGCCACACCCAAGGGGTTCACCGGCGAGTTCGTTTGGGGTTGGGACGGGTACGGGTTCGGCCGCCGACCGCTGATGAACGGACAGGATCTCGAAGCCTGGGTGGGAACTGGCGACGGTGGGCGATCGGCTGCCGACGGGACCAACCATTACCTGTTCAGTAATTTCGGGCGGTCTGCCGACGTCGGTCGTTGCGAATTGCGGACCTCCGGCAGGGAATGGATCGTGTTGATCGCCTCGGGTGCCGCGCTGGTAGCCGGCCTGTTACTGATCTACGTTCCGGTGAGCCGCCATCCGGCAACGCTGCTGGTCGCTACGGTCGTGTTGATGTGCGTGGGTATGTTGTATCCGGAACCGACGTTGTTGGTCGCGCAGGCCGCCCTGCTCGGGTTGGCGCTGACACTGCTGGCGGGGCTTCTCGAACGAAGCATGGCCCGGCGGCGGCGGGGGATCTTGCCGAACGGACTCTCCGGTTCCGTCCTGGAATCGGGTTCCACACAAACCCGGTATCCGATCCCGCCACCCAGCGAAGTCGGCTCGACCCAGCAGGCCCCAGTTGTCCCGCCGCCAAATCACGATTCAAACCAATGAATCTTCCAGCACCGTTCATTCTGTCGATCGTCTGGCTGCTGGCGGCCGCCGGCCTCGCCACCCCCCTGCGATCCGCCGAACCCGAAAAGCAACCGGTCGCACAAGCCGTGCAGCCGACGTTGCGGTTTCGCCGGGTCTATGCGCCGGCCGATCAAGTGGACGACTGGCCGCTGGGTACGACCCGTTATCTGCCCATGGAAGCGGCTGAATTCGAGCGTCTCCTGGCCGTCACCCGGGCGACCGCACCGGACACCCGGCCCCCGGACGCCGCGGCCTGGACCAGTTGCCGCTATCAGGCGCGGCTCGCCGGCGATCGACTGGTCGACGGCAAGGCCACGTTGCAGGTGGTCCATTCGGTCGAGAACCCGGTCCTGCTGCCGTTGGACCCCTGCGGGCTGGCCGTCGGCCGGGCTCGATGGGAAGCCCCACAGCAGACCGTTGGCGAGCCGACCGATGGCGAATCAACTGTCGGCGAGCAGACCGAGGCCGTTCTCGGGTTGGGGGACGACGGCAAACTGCAAGTGTTGGTCGGTCGTTCGGGCGGACTGAACCTGGACTGGTCGCTCTCGGGCAGTCGGGACGCGTCGGGCGAGATCGTTTTCCAAGTGGAGTTGCCGCCAAGCCCGGCCAACCGGCTCGTCCTCGACGTGCCAGAACAACTGATGCCGTGGACCGACGTCGGCACAGTATTACCGGCAGCGGAGGACGCTGTATTACCGGCAGCGGGGGACGCTGTATTACCGGCAGCAGAGGACGCTGTGCCACCGGCAGCAGAGGACGCTGTGCCACCGGCCGATCAGCTCAGCGATGCGGAGCCACCCGATGGTGCCCAGCGGACGCGCCGGTGGCAGATCGAACTGGGCGGACGCCACCGGTTCCGCTTGAAGATCATACCGCACTTGCCCCCGGCCCAGCGCCGCCCTGCCACGCTCGTGCGCGGGACCCTGGAATACCACTTCTCACTGCGCGGCATGGAGTTGCTGGGCCAATGGGAGCTTCAGACCCAAAACGGTCCGCTGGAAGAGATCGCCCTGACGCTCGACTCCGAACTCTTGCCCATCTCGGCTCAATACGGCAGCGTGCCGCTTTCCTGGACGGTCGTGTCGGAGCCCGACGCCCCGGCCACGCAACTGATCCTCGCCTTGCCCGAAGCGATTCGTAGCAACGGTGGCGGTACGCTGACGTTAAGGGCACTGGCTCCGCTGGTGATCGATCGGCGGTGGCGGCTGCCGCGAGCTCGCCTTGGGCGGGCCTTCTGGCAGGAAGGCCGAACCACGCTGCTGGTTCCCGCGGCGCTGCTGATCGAAAGCGTGATCCCCACGGGGTGCCGACAGACGGGTACCGGTCCGCTGGCTCCGGCGGGCGAATCGGCCGAGTTCCAGTGTTTCTCTGCTGACGCCGAGTTGGATGTGCTCCTGCGGCGCCACCGCAGCCCGGTACGCATTGCCAGCGGCACGGCCGTCGAGTTGGACGGGGCCAAAATGACGGCGGAGGTCCGCGCCGATTTTCGGCTGGCAAAAGGCTCGCAGTTCTCGCTCCAAGCCGACCTGAATCGGCAGTGGGAGATCGACACGGTCGAGACGTTCCCCGCCGATGCACTGGAAGACTGGTCCGACCAACGGCGGGGCAGTTCGAGGCGAACCCTCTCGGTCCGCCTAGCCAAGGCGCTCTCGCCGCAACGGCCGATTCGGCTGCGGATCACGGCCCATCGCCTGCTTTCGCCGCTAGGCCGCAGCCTGGGCGTCGACGATCTCGCGCCGCTTAGGTTCCGTGATATTTCTAGTGGGGATCTTTCCAGTGGCGACGTTGCCAATGGAGGTGCTTCCGGCGGCAACGCATCGGGCGGCGACGCTTCCGATGGCCGGCGATTGATTGCCGTCCGCACCGTCGATCCCTACCAATTGGAGCTGTCCGGAACCGAACGGCTCAACCGGATCGACAAGCTCGACGCCGCCGAGGCAGCACTGTTTGAAGAGACGCCCCGGGCACTATTGTTTGCCGACGACGGCGCCGCCGCCGGTTTGCAGGTGGCGTTGCAGCGGCGCCGGGAGAGCTACTCGGCCGAGATCCGCGTCGACGCGAGCGTAGCCGGCGGAAAACTTCGAGAACACTACACGTTGCGCTGCACACCGAAGTCGCCACGCGTGGACCGGGTGATGGTCCACTTCTCCCATCCACGCGACGCTCGGCCCGTGTGGACCCTCGGCACAGCATCCCTCGCTGCCGGCGGCACAACATCCCTCGCTGCCGGCGGCACA
>JABMRB010001438.1 GCA_013202865.1 Candidatus Nealsoniibacteriota bacterium
CCGGCGACGTGATCACCGGCCAGGCTGGCTCGTCCTCTGGCGAGGCTGGACAAAACTACAACTCATGCTCGACGGCTACCTCGCCGCCAAGCGAAAACAATGTGGGTAAACCTAAGCCCAAAGCTCACCGCTCATAGCTCACCGCTTATAGCTCACTGCTTAATTCCTGTACGACTTCTTAGCTGCGGCCGATGGCCGTGTTATGGGTTGGGTTTTGCCGTCAGAACTGTTCCAAGTAGCGGTCGGTTTTCAGGCGATTGGTTACGTCGCTGAGGTTTTCGTCGTCGACGATCCGTGCCAGCACGGTGCGTCGGGAGAGGCCCGTTTGGCGCATGGTGGACAACAGGTCGGCCCGCCGCCGGTTGTAGACCGTCGCTTTCATGGCCGAGGTCAACATCCCGGTCAGCCAGAACGTCACCCCGACGGCCAGGGCGTAGACCCAGAAGCTGCGGACCTTCTCCAGGTCGAGTTGCGCCAGCGAATCGATCCACTGCATGTGAACGGCCACGCAGAGCGAGACCACCGCGAGCAGCCCCCCGGAAAAAACGTTTCCGCCGGTATTGGAGAGTTCCTCGTTGATTTCCAGCAGGTGCCCGTAGAATTCCGGGTGAACTTCTTCCAGCGGCGGCGTCTCGTTCTCGTCGAACCGGTCGACCCGAACCTGTTGGTCGGTGCGACAGACCACGAATTGGTCGCCTTCGCGCAGGTGCGGTTCGAGGGCCTCGACGATCTGTTCCATGCGGTCATTCTGCGACATGTTCGATCCTTTCCAACGCAGGACGGGTTTTCGGTCCGTCGGCCATTGTTGCGTGCATTATAGGCAATTCGGCTAGTCCCGCCAGTGCCCGTCGCGTATACTGATTGCTTGCGGCCTGGCATGGCGGTTCGTAATGGCCCGGGTGATCGGGTTCGGATTGCCAAGACCGCATGAATGCGGTAACTACAAACCTGCCAAGACCGCATGAATGCGGTAACTACAAACCTGCCAGGACCGCATGAATGCGGTCACTACAAACCAAGCGGTTCCGCCCATGAAGATCTACACGCGTACCGGCGATGGCGGCGAGACCGACCTGCCCGAGGGGGCCCGGGCGGCCAAGGACGTGATCCTGACGGAAACGTTGGGTACGCTCGACGAACTCGGCGCCACGATCGGACTGGCACGTGCGGAGCCGCTGCCGGAGGACAGCGATGCGTTGTTGTCCGGGTGCCAGAATGCCTTGCTGGCGATCGGCGCCGAGCTCAGCGGTGTCGATCCGGAGGCGATGCGGTTCGACCGGCTCGGTCCGCGACACGTTGCCCGAATGGAAGAAGCGATCGACCGCCACGAGGCCGAGTTGGCACCGATGACGGAGTTCATTCTGCCGACCGGCAGCCGAGCGGCCGCCGCGCTGCACCATGCCCGGGCCGTTTGCCGCCGGGCCGAACGCCGGGTGGTTACGTTAGCCCGAGAAGGTGAATCGGTCGTGTCGCCCGACTTGCAAGCCTACATGAACCGGCTGAGCGATCTGCTGTTCGTACTGGCGCGGGTAGCCAACGCGCAGTCGGGCTGCGGCGACGTGCCTTGGAAGAAACGCGGTGAATAATGGCCGGCGGCACGCGACTCTCCGTTCGGAAGAAGCTGCTCTTTTCGGCGGCTGTTTTCGTGCCGTTTCTGCTCGTCCTGGAAGTGCTGATGCGGTTTTGCGGCTACGGCCCGGCCGTTGCCCCGAACGACCCGACCGAGACGCACAAGTTGGATGCGTTCGAGTATTTCACCGTGTGCGACCGGCGGTTGGGATACCGCAATCGCGCCGACGGCAAGTTCAGTTCGCCGTACATCGACGGCCGGCCGCGGAGCACGACCGACGCGTTCGGCTATCGTAACGGGACCGGTTGGACCGCCGAAGGTGACCGGCCGATCGTGCTCTTCATCGGCGATTCGACCACGTTCTGCTCGGAGGTCAACGACGAGCAGACGGGCCCGTCGGAAGTGGCGAAACTGCTGGCCGCCGAGTTCGACGTCCGCGTGCTCAATGCGGGCGTCCGCGGCTACAGTACGTTGCAGTCGAAGCGGATGTTGCAGGAGTGTCTCGACCGGTTTCCGCAGGTTGTCGTGGCCGTCTACACCCATTGCGGCAACGATCTGGCGGAGAGTCTCGTACCCGATTTGCGATTTCCGATCAAAGTGCCGGTGGCCGAGTGGCACGCCAATCCGGAAGAGATTCGGGAGATCGAGGTCACCGAGCCGGCGGTCCCATGGGGTACGAGTTTTCTGCGATGGGAACCACCCGGTCCGCCCCCGGGCGTTGTGGAAGGCGCGTCGCGATGGCTGGATACCTGCTCGGCCCTGTGGCACCGGTGCCGGATCGGCATGCGGCGTCTCGGCGGCGACGTGGAGTTGACCGACGCCCAATGGAACGCTTGGGCCCGCACCCACGGCGGTGAAGAGGTTCTCGGAGGGCTGCTCGTCGAGATGGATCGGCTCTGCCAAGACCGCGATGTAACCTTCGTGACAACGAGCTTCTACAGCGGGTCCGAGATCGGTACGCCGTCGGACTTCGCCGAGACGGCCACGGCCGAGGGGATCCGTCATGTAAGCCTGATAGAGCATTTCACCGACCCCGCTCAGACCTATCTCGCCCGATGCGTCGACGGGCAAACCAACGCGCACTACGGTCCGACGGGCACAAAGACCTATGCCGCGGCCATGGCACCGGCGTTGTGCGAGATTCTGCGTAGTCGGCTCTCGGGCAACTAGCGATATTTAGCCCGCCGTGAATACACGGCGGGGATATTCGGGGTTGCGTGCCAGCGTGGTGGTCCCCGGGTGTATTCACCCGGGGCTAAATGGGTTGTTAGCGATATTTAGCCCGCCGTGAATACACGGCGGGGAACGGCGCGGCAACAGCACTGCGATGAGTGTGGGTGGGAGTGCTGTGTTGAGGCAGCCCCCGGGTGTATTCACCCGGGGCTAAATGGGTTGTTAGCGATATTTAGCCCGCCGTGAATACACGGCGGGGAACGGCGCGGCAACAGCACTGCGATGAGTGTGGGTGGGAGTGCTGTGTTGAGGCAGCCCC
>JABMRB010001439.1 GCA_013202865.1 Candidatus Nealsoniibacteriota bacterium
AACACGACCAGCCCCGGCGAATTGATGCTGGCTAGCGAGTTTGGCGGCTGGGACGGGGCGGCCAATGACGGCTTGCTGCTCTACGTCGACGTTGCCGGCGACTTCGTGACGGAAGTCCAGGCAACATCGGGGACCAGCGGGAATTACAATGGCCACGGCCTGATGGCTCGCCTAGCCGATCCTACCGCCGACGGCGACGCCGGTGAAGACTGGGTGTTTCTGAGTTACTCGACGAGGTTCAACACCAACCGTTGGCGGAATATAGACAACAACGGCCAGACCAATGAGTATTCAGGCCTTCCCCCGCGAGAGTTTATTCAGTTAGAACGTTCCGGCGACGACTTTATCTTTCGCCACAAAGCAATTGCGGGTGACTCTTGGGCGGAGTTGCATACAGAGACTCGGGCCGATCTGAATGGGCTGCCCCTGCAGGTCGGACTCTGGCACGCAAACTTCATCGGCGGCGTGGAATCGGGAACCTTGGACAACTTCAGCCTGACCACTCCCATCATCGGCCCGCCGACGGTGAAGGAAAGGGAGTGGTGGGTCAACGGCATGGGCGATTGGAATAGTGGCGGCAACTGGGCCGGCGGCGGTGCGCCCAACGGCGGCGACTACGCGGTCACCTTCGGCGGTATCCTTGACGGCATTGATGCCGCATCGGCCAACACCGATGTGGCCGTGACCGTCAAGGACATCAAGTTTGACAATCCCAATCGCTACGTGGTTGGAGGAGCCGGCAGCATCACCATGAAGGACACCTTCGTCGAAGATCCAGGACCCGATGAGGTATTGTCAACCATCGAAGTCATCCAGGGCTCGCACGAGTTCCAACTGCCGGTGACGCTCGCCAACGCCGCGACCGTGACCGTGGCCGACGGAACGACACTGACGTTCAACAACGCCCTGAACCTGGGTGGCAATACGCTGACTAAGACCGGCGCCGGAACGATGAGCGTCAATAACGATTTGACCACCGGTGGCGGCGGATCGATCATCGAAGTCGCCCAAGGCTCCATCGGCGGCGTCGGAACCGTCGGCGGCAACCTTGTCGTGAGTCCAGGCGCCACCGTGGCGCCCGGCAACAGCACGGGCACGCTGAGCGTCGATGGCAACCTGATACTGCCGGACGACTCGATCTACGAGTGGGAAATCGGTCGGCCCGGCAATACCGACGTCATCAACGTCATGACCGGCGGTACGATGGACCTGGATAACTTCGTACTCACCATCCTCGACAACGACAGTTACGTTCCGAGTGTTGACACCCAATTGCCGGTGTTTACCTACGATCAAGCTACCACGACGCCGGACATGACCGGTTTCGACAATATCGCCAGCAATTTCGACGTCTTGGACATGACCGGCTGGACCGTGGGTACGCTCTCGCTGATCGACGGCGGAGCAGGCACCATCTATCTGACCGGCCTGTCCGGCGGCACGCCGTCGGGAGACGGCACGGATTGGAACGGCGGCACGGGCCTTTGGGCCAGCTCGAATTGGAGTGGCGGCGTGTTCCCCGACCCGGCCGCCAACATGACCATTGGCGTCACCGGCGACCCGGCCGTTGTCACCGTGGACTCCGCCGCCACCGCCAAGTCGGTTGCGCTCAGCAACGACGCCCAGCTCATCGTCAACGCTACGAAAACGCTGAATGTGACCGGTGCCGTCGACGTCGGCGCCACCTCCACACTGACCGTCGACGGCACGCTCACCGCCGCGGTCGGCTCTGTCGTCGGAACATTGGCCGGCAGTGGCACGCTCAACGTCGATCCGGTCACGGTCACCGGCACGGTTGCCCCCGGCGGCGACGGCATCGGCGTCTTGACCGTCGGTATGGGTGAACTGGTAATCGATACCGGTGCGACCTACAACGCCGGCGTGAGCCTGGGTGACGATGCGTCGACGATCGAGGCCGACACGATCATCCTCGACTCCGGCGACAGCGCCATCCACCTCGGCGGAACGCTGGCACCTAAGGGTGTCGGGCGTACCGACGCCGGTTTTTTCTCGCCGAGCACCACGCAGACGGTCTTCGAGAACGAAACTGGCGCGGACGTCGTGACTGGTGTTGCTGGTGAATTCGGTGTCGAGTTCGCCGCCGTCGATCCGGCACCGGCCGACGACGTGACCGCCCACATCGGCCAGGGGGCCTTCCTCAGGGACGTCACCTACGACAGGCCGGGCGGTTCCATCGTCGACAGCGTCAACCTCGAGTTGTTCGTCGCCCTGGGCGGCGACGCCGACGGTGACGGCAAGGTGTGGCTGAGCGACTGGGCCGCCTTGCGGGCCAACTTCGGCAACACGGGCGCCGGCAAGACTTGGACCGAAGGTAACTTCGATCCATGGGTCGACGAGAAGGTATGGCTGAGCGACTGGGCCGCGTTGCGAGCCAATTTCGGTAACGCGAGCTATGTGCCGGCCGGCGCGGCGGCCGTTCCTGAGCCGGGTACAATCGCGATGCTGCTGGGCGCCCTGGCTGGATTGGTTTTGATCGGACGGCGTCGTCGAAGGTAGGCAAGCTAGATGAGCAGTCTCAGAAGAGCATCCACACGAGGGCGCCATGGCGCTTCTCGACACCAACGGACAAGTGCCCGGTCGAAAACTCGCGCAGCCCGGCTGACGTTCGAGCCGCTCGAATCCCGCCGAATGCTTGCGGCAGAGCTTTTGATCAGCGAGTTCATGGCGGCCAATTCCGACACGCTGGGCGATGAAGACGGCCAATCATCCGACTGGATCGAGATCGCCAACGCCGGCGACGTCGCCGCCGACTTGATCGGATGGCACTTAACGGACGATGCGGGCGATCTGGCGAAATGGACTTTTCCGAGCACACCGCTCGGCGTAGACGAGTATCTGGTCGTCTTCGCCTCGGGAAAGGACCGCCGCACAAGCGGAGCGGAGTTGCACGCCAATTTCCTCCTCAGCAGGGAAGGCGAATACCTGGCTCTGGTCATGCCGGACGGGCAAACCATCGTCAGCCAATTCGGGCTTGGCGGTGACAACTATCCGGAGCAGTTTCAGGACATCTCTTACGGTATCGGCTCACTGATCGACACGACGGATGTCCGCTACTTCACCGACCCGACGCCCTGGCAAGCCAACAGCCAAGGGATCGTCGTTGCCGGTCCGATCATCACCGGCATGACCGAGCCGCTTATGGCGATGGAAGACGATCAGGACATCGTCGTCACCGCCGCCGTCGCGGCTGCGGACCATCCCGTCAATGCGGTCACGCTCCACTATCGCGTGATGTACGGCGCGGAATCGCCCCTGGCGATGGTCGACGACGGCGACGGCGCCGATCAGGTGGCCGACGACGGCATCTACACGGCAACCATTCCGGCGGCCGCGTCTGCACCGGGCGAGATGGTTCGGTGGTACGTCACCGCGACGGACACGAGCGGCGATCAGGCGCGAGCCCCGCTGTTTCTGGCTCCCCAGGGCATGCCCGAGTACTTCGGTACGGTTATCGCTGATCCGGCGGTCGAAACGTCACTGGAGGTTCTCCAATGGTTCGTCGAAGACGACGACTGGTATACCAACAGCGGCAACGGCGGCGGGGGAGGTCCGCTGGCCAAGAACCTTACCTCGGCCAGTGTATTCTATCTGGGCGAGTTCTACGACAACGTGCAGGTGCGCATCCGCGGGGCCTCCTCCGTCCTCTGGGAGTTTCCCAAGCAAAGCTTGAAGTTCGAGTTTAACCCCGGTCAATACTTCCACTATTCGCCCGGTTATCAACGCGTCGAGGAGATCAACGTCAACGCCTTATGGCAAGACAAGGGCTACATCCGCAACGCCCTGGCGATGGAAGTCTATCGGGACGCGGGCGTGCCGTACACGGAGTCGTTCTTCACCCTGATGTACCGGAACGGCCGGTTCCACAGCGTCGCCGGTATGGTCGAGCAGGTGGATGAGACGATGTTCGAGCGGGTCGGGCTCGGCCGCGAAGGGGCGCTGTACAAGGTCTTCAACAGTTTATCCGACGCCAATCCCCGCCCTGCGTGGTATCCCGGCGTGAATCCCAACTCGCTCGTCGGAGTCGAGAAGAAGACCCGCCGCTGGGAGGATCACTCAGATCTACAGACGTTCATCAACGGCCTGCGCACCAAGAACCCGACGGTCCTGTTTGACATTCTCGACGTTCCAAGCGTGATCAGCTACTTGGCGGCCAGCGTCATCATCGCCGATTGGGACATGACGCAGAAGAATTGGTACGTCTATCGCGACACGGAGGGTACGGGCGAGTGGTCGGCGATACCCTGGGATCGCGACAACAGTTGGGGGTATCCCGGGTGGATGAATGACAACATCACGGTCGTCACCAACCCGCTGTTCCACAACAATCGTACCCCGTTGCACGACGCCATCTACGACGTGCCCGTTTTGCGAGAGATGTACCTGCGGCGGCTGCGGACCGTGCTGGACGATCTGCTCCAACCGCCCGGCACGCCGGCCGGAGAGTTGAAGCTGAACGCCCGCATCGACGAGTTCTGGGACCAAATGCACACGGACGTGGACGCCGACAAGGCCAAATGGGGCAATCCCTGGGGACAGAGCCAGAACCTGCGCACCGCGTTGAACCTCATCAAGAACAACTACCTGGCTCCCGCGCGGAACAGCTTGTACGCCAGTGGTCTGCTGCCGCCGGCGCAGGTGGGCAACGCCGCCATTGACTTCGGGGCGGTCGAGTACAATCCCGCGTCCGGCAATCAGGATGACGAATACATCCAACTGCTCAATACGAACCCGGTGGCCGTGGATATCTCCGGCTGGCAACTCACCGGCGGCGTGGAAACGACGTTCCAGGCCGGCACGGTCATCCCCGCCGGCGACACGCTCTACGTTTCGCCCGACGTCACCGCGTTTCGCGGCCGGGCCACGGCGCCGACCGGTGGCATGGGACTCTTCGTGCAGGGCTACAACGGCCACCTGTCGAACTTCGGCGAAACGATCATGCTGGTGGCCGCCGACGGCCAGACGGTCGCCGAGACCAGCTACCAGGGCAGTCCGTCGCCGCAGCAGTTGTACTTGCGAGTTTCCGAACTGAACTACAACCCTCATCCGGCCGATCTCGCGCTGGGCGAACTCGACGTCGACCCCGACGAGTTCGAGTTCATCGAACTAATCAACACCAGCGGCACCGAGACACTCGATCTGAACGGCGTCCGGTTCACCGACGGCGTGATCTTCGATTTCACCACCGCCGTCGGGCCGACCTTACTCTCCGCCGGATTCGACGCCGATGCCGAAGGCTTCACCTACGCCGACGATGCTTTCAACGGCACGAACGGTCCTTCGCTGGCGTTGGGTAACTACGACCCGTCCGGGGGCCTCACCGGCGGCGGCTTGCACGTGAAGCTCGGCCCGCATAGGGCCGGCATTCCGACTTCCGCAGCCTGGTCGCAGAGCTTCCAACTCGCGGGACCCGAAACGGTCGGCGTCGCGTTGCAGTTCCGCATGATCCTCGGTGCCGGTTGCGAGGTCGACGAATTCGGCGAAGTGATCCTCGAAGTCGACGGCGTTCGATACGGCAACGGCGCGAACAACAGCCTCGTCCACGCCAACGGCGACGGCAACAGCGGCTCGAACGACGATACCGGATGGCTGAGTGCAAGTTTCACGGTCCCGCTCGCCGCGGGCAATCACACGATCACCGTCGGCGCTTACAACAACAAGCAAAACTCCAGTTCGCTCAACGAATACGTCGAGGCGTTCATCGACGACGTCGTCGTTACCGAAATCGTAACCGAAGCGACGCAACTCGGCCCGGGTGGGCGCGTGCTGGTCGTGAGCAATCGCGACGCCTTCGAGTCGCGGTACGGCACGGGCCTGAACGTTGCTGGGCAGTTTCTCGACACGCGATTGGGCAACAACGGCGAACGCGTCAAGCTCGATGACCTTTCCGGCAGCACGATCGTGCAGATCGACTATGACGACAGCAGCCGCTGGCCCGGCCGCGCCGACGGCAAAGGAGCCTCGCTCGCGGCGGTCGACACGGCCGGCGACTACGACGACCCCGATAATTGGCAATCCAGCGTTGCCTATGGCGGCACGCCGGGCGGCGAGTCGTTG
>JABMRB010001440.1 GCA_013202865.1 Candidatus Nealsoniibacteriota bacterium
ACGTCAACGGCCTCCACGTCGAGCGTGGTTCCGCCGAAGATCGTCTCGGCAATCGTGCCGGCAGTCGTCAGGGCGCCCGTCTTCAAAACGACGGATCCGACTTCCGCGGCCCAAGGGCCGTGAAGATCGAGGGTCCCGCCGCCGTTGACCGTAATCGCCGTAGCGCTCAAGTCGAGAATTTGCTCGGCTTGGTAGAGGCCGACCTCGACGCGTAGTCCGCCCGGGGTTGCTGTGGCGCCCGAGTTGTTCAGCACGAACGTCAACGTGTTGACGCCGTCGACCAGCCCCATGTCGATGATCTGCGCCGGGCTGAGGCCGCCGAAACCGGCCTGGGTAAATCCCGTACTGAAGCCGTTGAGCAACACGTCGGTGATCGAGTTGTCGGACGCCAGTTTCCCCACGATCGCGACCGTCTCGATATCAAAACCGGTCAGATCAAGTTCCGCCTCGATTGTGTAGTCACCGGCCGCGACGTCCGTGATACCGGGATTGACCGGGCCGATCCATTTCGAGATTTCGTCGTTGGCGAGCCACGACGGGTGATTCAAGATGACCGTGGCCGGCTTAGGCAAGTCCTCAGGGAGGTCCTGTGGGGAAACGGTCAGAACGTAACGCGGGTCGGGATCACCGTCGGCGATTGGCGAGCCGGAGGTCTCGTCGATCCCGCTGGAAAGATTCTTTAGCGCCGGTAAGCGAACCGAGAGCGTGCCGCCGGTCATTTCGACCGGAGAGCTACCGATCGACGCGGCACTGGCGGCATCGAGTACGCCGTCGGCGATCGTGATCGGCTGTCCGCTGAGGGTGTTGTCGCCCGTTACCGCAAACGTGCCTTCTTCCACGTTCCATTTGATGTTGTCGGTGGTGCCGGAGAATGGCGTGCCGAGTTCCCACGTGCCGGAGCCGGTCTTGGAGACGATCACCTCAGGCATCGCCGAGGAGTTGGTGATCGTGCCGTAGTCGGTGGCCGTCTGCGGACCAAACCCGACGGCGGTGGCGTCCGCGTGGATCGTCGTGCTGTTGAACTGGACCCCCTGGCTGACGCCGGCGGTGGTCAACGTACCGTTCTTCAGGGTGAGATCGGCGAATTGGGCGGGCATTCCGCCGGGGCCCGGAGCGGTGGCATGGAGCGTCGAATCGGCGGTCACCAGCAGGTCGGTGGCCATGTCGATCGTGACGCCGTCGCCCCACAGATTACCCACCTCCATCGAGTCGAGTGCCCGGTCGTAGATGTAGACGTCGTCGATCCGGCCGACCATGGGCTCGTGCCCGGCGTAGTCGTCGCCGATCCAGAGGACTTGGGTGTCCGCCATGAACCGGGGGGTGCGATCTGCGGGGTAGGTTATGGTTCGTTTGAGATCACCGTCCAGATACAGATCGAACTTCTTGTTCGTGTCGTCGATCACGTAAGTGACCAGATGCCACTCGCCGCCGCCCAGGTCGCCGCCCTGGCCGGTGGTGCCCGTATCGCCCGCGCCGATGTCTACGGCGGTGCTGATCCAGGCGTTATTGACGCCACCGATGTCGGCGTGAATCATGTTGCTCGAGACCTTGACGTCGAACGTGTTGCCGGCGCCGATGCGGGTCCCCAGGATTCCATTGTTGGTCACCGGATCGCTATCGACGTTGACCCAAGCGGAGACGGTGAACTCGTTGAGCGCCAGGGCGGCGTCGTATGGTACTTCGACGTAGCCGCCGCTGAACTGCATGGCCTCGCCGCTGATACCTCTGCCGCCGGAGGTCAACGCGGCGTTGCCCAGCAGTGTGCCGTCGAGCGTTGCGCCCGCGTCACCCGTATTGGGCGTGACGCCGGCTACTTCCGCGTCGAACGCGTAGTGGGCAACGGCATTGGCCGGGGCCGATTGTCCGGTGACGCCGCCCTCGACCAAGAGCGTGCCGCCGGCCAGTTCGACCACTTCGGCCGGGCCCAGCGGATTCATACCACTCGTGGCCAACGTGCCCTGCTCGACCTTGAACACCGTCGCCGGATTGACCGTCGCGCCGCTGCCCAGTATCAGCGCGCCGGCCCCCCGCTTGCTGATCGTGCCTGCCGCGGCCGTCAGCGAGGCCACGGAAAGGTTGTTCGTGCGTGTCTCGATTGCGGCGTCTCCGGTGGTCGTCATCGTGGCGATCGTGCCGCTGTCGACGACCAGGGCGGCACCGTCAGCGAGCGTGACGATGGCACCGGGGCCCACGTTCACGTCTTGGGCGCTTAGCGACGCCCGGTCACCCAGCGTCAGCGTCGTGCCTGGGGCAAAGGTTGCACCGAGGGAAACATCGAGCGACCAGTCGGCGTCAATCGCGATTCCGCCGCTCAGGACCGTCAATTTGCGTGCGGCGGCATTGGCGGAAACGGCAACCGTGTCGTTGATGATCGTCGTGTTAGTGTTGGCGTCGGGCGTCGCGACGGGCCCGGTCCAGTTTGCCGAATGCCACAGGAGATCGCCGGCGTCGCCGTTCCAGAGCAGGTTGTACTCCAAGGGGGCCTCCATGTTGGAGAACCCGTAGTAGTGCCAGGTGTTGGCCGTGTAGGGATCGACGTCGATGGTGATCGACGTGTCCGGCGCGGGGAATCGGAAGCTGATCGCCATGCCGTTGTTGTTACCCATCTCGTTCTGGTTGAACGTGACCAGGTCGCCCAGCGGGACCGCTCCGGCGCTGGCGGCGAAACTGGCGATACGGCTGCCCGGCTGGTTGTCAAATCCGACCGTGTAGATCGTGGCGATGTACTCCGTGCCGGGGGTCAGGCCGGTGAGCGTCAGTTGGGAGGGGTCGCCGCCGTAGAGGAAGTCGTTGGCCATCACGGCGCCGTCGCCGGTAACGTTATTGGCGTCGTTGATGAACGTGTTCTGCATGCCCGTGGTGGAGTAGTTGGCTCCCGACGGATCGGGGCCGGCCGCGCCGGTGAAGTCGATGCCGTTGATCGTCACGTCGGCACCGCCAAAGTTGACCGCGTGCGTATAGGTGGCGGTGGGATCGATTCCCGAACTGAAGTCGTCGTTCCATGCGTAGATCGTGGGTCCCCACTCGGTGTTCGGCTCGACGATAATGTTGTCGACCAGCAACGTCGAGTCGCCCACGTTGCGGGTGTTCTCGAATTTCAGCTCGTGCTCCGTGGCCGTGGCAGTAAACTCGCGGGCTCCGGCGTAGTACGGATTCGTGTTGCCGGCGGCGCCGACGGGGATGAACTCATTTTCCTGGAGAACCGTGCCGCCCATGCTCACCTTGATCTTAGGAAATTCGTAACCGGTTCGCCCGTTGTAGTTGTAGAAGACCCGATAGGTCTGGCCGATGTCCAGGCCGGTGATGGTCTGGCTCAACGAGCCGGTGACGCCTACGCTGTTCTGGATGAGCGCGACCTGGTTGCCGGCGGGGATTGTGCCGCCGTCGGCAAACGGGCCGGCGGCCGTGTTTAGCCCGATCTTGTCGTTGGCCGTAGCGATCCAGCCGGTAATCGAATCGGAGGTGTTGCCGTTGCCGCTGATGTAGCCGGGAGACACGCCGAACGTATCGTCCTCGAAGCTCGAATTGACGACCGGTGCCGCCTGAACCGAGCCGGCCACGATGCATAGCGCGACCAGTGCCACTGTAAATGCTACCAATGTCCTGCGAAATCTCATCACGAATCTCCTCCAAAAAGTTGTAAGGTGTTTTCCTCGACTCGAATAAAGCAGGGCCCGGCTACAAGGAACGAGCCCGTGCTTGAAATTGTCGGTGGTGGAACGTCATCCTATAGAAGAAGCCCCCCGTCGTTGCGGGTAAGCCATTTTCGGATGATCGCTCTAGCTGCCTCAGACTGGGCACACAAGGACGAAGTTATCGCTGCTGGGATCGGAATCGATCGCTTCCAGGATCGGAATCAACCGTTTATTCTACCACAACGAAAAAGCATGTCAAGATATTCCTGGGAGTTTACGGGTTCATCGCAGATTCGCGTACCCCTGTCTCCGGAAGAGTGCCCGTCCAACCACCGCGTCGAAAAGATCGTGGCACAGGCGGCTCGCCTGTGGTATGCGGCCAGGCGAGCCGCCCAAACCACGTAGACTGCCTGCTTCACTAAACGCCAAATGCCACCCAAATTCACGGCAAACACCACATTAGTTTGGGTGGCATTAACTTGACTTAGGGCGATCGATGAGAAACGGTCGTCGCCGTAACATGTTGAAGTGAAACGAGTTAGACAAATCCTCCGACACCGGCCGGCGACGTAAGTGATTTAACGCAATTCCTGCCCAACACAGTTTTCGGCAATGTGCATAACTCGTTGTCC
>JABMRB010001441.1 GCA_013202865.1 Candidatus Nealsoniibacteriota bacterium
CGCCCAACAACAGGACTTCGAGATTCGTCAGTCCTTTCAGATGCAGCAGCCCGTCGTCAGTGACCTGGGTGTTGTACAACGACAGCGTTGTGAGACTCGTCAGTCCTTTCAGATGCACTAGGTCGGTGTCGGTGTCGGTGTCGGTGGCTCGTTCATAGATGAGTTCTCTGACGTTTGACAGGAAATCCACACCAAGCAGATTCCGGAGCCACGGTGGTCCAGGGGTCCCTAGCAGGTGATGGTAGTCGTAGGATACCCTTCCCCCCTTCTGAACTGCCGCAACCGCCTCTCTCTGCCTTTCAGCCTCCTGCATCCTCACCGAAAACCAGCTACACACGACGGCGACAACTGCGACGAACAGCAGCAGTGACCGGATGCTGAACTGAAACCGGTGGCGAGAAACGAGACTGACGCCGAGCCAGAGGAGCAAGAGCACGACCGCCAGACAAACCACCGCCACGGCAATCAGCACCGTCCAGTTCTTGTGCTCGTTGAACGGGAACCAAGTGAACCGCTCGGACAGAAAGAGAAGGCCCAAGATAGGCAGCAACGCAATCAGGAACTTGTCCGGCGTTGGGTGATACCAGCGGGGCTTTGGCATTGTCGTCCTCTTTGCCGAGATGGTGTGCTCCCATTTCAACCTCTTGGGGGAGAATTAGCAAGAGGAGTCGGCATGGCTCACAAGAAGCCCCAGAAGGCCCGTAGAGAGCGAGCAGCCCGGCATTTAGTTCTGGGTAACCTCGCAGAATCGAGGCGTGAGAATAGCGTCCTGGTGCTCCTGACGCCCTCCCTTCGCTTCCACCGGCCAATGCGTTTGCTACAATGGATCGACCCTGCCCCTCCCGAAACGCCACTGAATGAACCACATCGTCGCCACCCTCCTGCTTATCTCGGTCACCATCGTCTGGGGTTGGAGCTTCGTGCTGGTCAAGGACGCCATCGCCATTTACGGGGTGATGTCGTTTCTTACCGTCCGGTTCATCGTCGCCGGTCTGGTGATGGCCCCATACTCGGCACGCAGGGTCACAAGAAGTTCGCTAGCCGTGGGCATTCCTATTGGGCTGGTGCTCTCCGCAGTGTTCGTCACCCAGACATTCGGGCTGCAATGGACGACGGCAACGAACTCGGGGTTGATTACCGGGCTGTTCGTCGTCTTCGCCCCAATGGCCAATCGGGTCATGTTTGGCGTCCGTACAAGGTGGCTTTCCTGGGCAGCCATAGCCATCAGCTTCGTCGGCCTTGCTCTCTTGACTGGCTCTGGACCGGACAGACTGAATGTCGGCGACCTTCTTACCCTCGTTGGGGCAGCATTCATCGGCGTTTTCATCGCTCTGCTGGACCGATACGCCAAGGAACATGATGCCGCCGGATTCGCCTTCGTCCAAATCATGGTCTCAACGGTCTGTTTCCTGGTTGTCTGGCCGATGATTGAACCAGTGAGATTGCCGACAGGGGATGTGTGGTTTGCCTTGCTGATTACTGGTGTCATCTCAACCGCTGCCGGGGCTATCATCCAGAATCACGCACAACAACACCTCCCGGCAGTCCGGGTCACGGTCATTATCGCTCTGACGCCGCTGTCTGCCGCCGTCTTTGGATTTGTAGCCGCTGGTGACCGGCTGAACGCAATTCAGATTGGAGGGGCAGTCCTTATGATTGGTGCGGTGATGTTGGTGGAGGTCTTGGGCAATAACGGCAAGAAATAAATAGGTGGCTGCTCCTCTATGCCATCGACCGACCCCGAACTGTTGCCGGGAGATGATCTGCGTGGGAGGCTTTGTCGTTTGGCTTACGGCCCGTCCTCTTCCACTTGTGACGCACAACGGACGCACAGAGCCGCATAAGGGATGGCCTCAAGGCGGGCCGTGGGGATCTTTCCACCGCACTCGTCACACTGACCGTAGCTGCCGTCTTCGATCCGCTCGATTGCCGCTTCAATCTGGTCGAGGGCGTCGTTCTCTGCCCCCACCAAACTCAACGTGAGGTCCTGGTCGAAGTTGCCACTGCCAAGCTCTGCCATGTGGTTCGGCATACTGGTGGTCTTGTCGTGGTCCTTGTTCAGGGCGTTATCTTCCATCTGGGTGATGTCACCCCGAAGTCTTGCTCGCAAAGCGAGAAGTCTCTCTCGAAAAAGCGTAAGGTCCGTTTTTGTCATTTCGTGAAGCCTATACTCGGGAGTTCAGTCAGTCGATTGTGACAACACGTCCCCGTCACACCATATCCTTCAAGCCCTTCAATGGGACAAGCTTGACCGCGTTGCTGGCAGGCTTGGCTTGAAGACGGTTCCGAGCCGCCTCCCGAGCTTCCTCGTAGTGCTTGCTGTAATAATCGATAGCATCTTCGAGTGCTTCGCACACGGGTGCGGATGTAATCGCCGCAATCAGAATAGCTTCATGGCGGGGATTTCCCTTGCATCCGCCGCAGTGGTTGACTAGATGTTCACACGCTATGCGTACGCGGGTTCGCATCCTGTTGGAAGCCATCGTCTCATCTTCCTGGGTTACAGTGACTCGCTGGTCGATCCCCGATAGAAAAGGCCCCGCCAGCGATAAGCATCAACTGACGGGGCCACTACCAGGGGGAGCAATCTGTATTCTACCATCGATAATTGGGCTGTCAAGACAAATGAAAAAGCCCCGCCAGCGAGAAGTATCGACTGACGGGGCCGGTTAAAGGATAGTATCCATATTATAAACAGCGAGAACACGGATTGCAAATGAAAAAACCCAACCAACAAGCGGGCCGGGGGGGAGGCACCTACTTGCCGGTTGGGGCCATGAAGTCAGAAATACTCCTCACCCGATGACTCCCCGTCCATCTGCTTCATTTCATATTCTGTGATCGCTTCATCCCATTCTTTCAGGTCCACGTCGGAGATGAGATGTTCATTCGCCTCTGTGACCATTAGTCCGGTTTTCTCAAAGGCATAGATGATCGCCGGGTCAAGCCCCGCTTCCTTCATCCCTTCCACCATGACGTGTTCAACGACCTCTTGGTGCGGCATGTTGAAGAAGAGGTTGTCCTCTGGACCGGGCTCCCGGCCGAACTCTTCGACGAACTTCTGGTGCTGCTGCTCGATGACTTCTGCCAATTCATCCGACATGGGAATGGACTTGAAGATGTTGCCATCGTCGTCCACCATGTACTCGAACTCCTTGTTGTGGCAGCAGTGCTTGTACTTCTTGCCGCTATCGCAGGGACAGGGGGCGTTGGGGGAGAGCTTCTTCTTGGGCATCACAAATCCTACTTAAACCACTTTCGCATGTCCTTGTTCACCGCAGCAGCACTGAACTTCTC
>JABMRB010001442.1 GCA_013202865.1 Candidatus Nealsoniibacteriota bacterium
AGGTCAAGGCCTCAGGGCGACAGAAAGTATCTCCTCACGACTTCCACAACCGACCAGTCTGTCATGACACCAGCCAGTTGGGTATACTGATAAACTGAACATACAAGGGCAGTTCTGGGGCCCAAACACGCCGTTTCGGGACTGGTGGTGTGATTGGGCCTTTGGGGCTGGAACTGGCTCGGAAGTACCCAGGTTCATGGCAACGCTCACCACTCCAAGAATGCTCGGATGGTAAGAATCGCCTGCCTCGCCCCCCAATCCTCCCTTTCCTTGCTTGGGATGTTCTACTCGTACAGTAGCGAGGAATTGATATACTGACCCGTGTATCGCTTTCCACCTCGTGGTCGCACGACTATGAACGATTCCCGGCCAGCTAGTCTCCTGCCAGATCGCTTTTTCCCGTTGATCGCAAGCTGCCTCCGCGCTCTCCCAGTCATCTTGCTGTGGCTGGTGGTGGGCGTTGCTTGGCTCTGGGCCTCACTGGCCATCTGGTTCTTCGCTCCATGGGCGACGTGGGTGCGTGTGCCGGCCGCCATGGCGTGGGCAGTGGCGACGACATGGTGCTGTGTTCGATTGAACCGCTGGAGAGCTTGGCGGGCGATCGCGGCAGGTGTACTGGGTATCTGGTTGATGTGGTCGTTGCAGCGCCCCTCCAACGACCGGACATGGATGGCTGACCAGATGCGAATGCCGCTGGCAAACTTTGACGGTGATTCAGTCACCATTGAGAATCTTCGCCACACGACCTACCACAGCACCGAGGACTACGACGTTCGCTGGTATCGGCAGCAATATGACCTGAACGCCATCGAACGTGTTGATTTTGTCGTCGAGCCCTTCGCCTCCTGGCGGGGACCGGCGCATACCTTCCTCACCTTTGGGTTTGCCGACGGGCGTCATGTCGCGATCTCGGTTGAGATCCGCAAGGAACAAGGAGAGTCTTTCTCACCCCTGAAAGGGTTGTTCAAGCAGTATGAACTCATGTACGTCCTGGGTGACGAACGTGATCTCATCGGCCTACGCGTTAATCACCGGAAGAACCCGGTCTACATGTATCCTATCAAAGCGGCGAAGACGCAGGTACGCAAGTTGTTTGTAGCCGTACTGGAGCGAGCTAATCAACTGGCAAGGCAGCCGGAGTTCTACAATACACTGACAAATACTTGCACCACGAACATTGTCTGGCACTTCGAGGACCTAACTGGCAAGAACTTGCCTGTAGATCTGCGAGTGCTCCTGCCTGGCTATTCAGATGCACTAGCATTCGAACTCGGTGTGGTCGATTTCCAAGGCAGTCTTGAGGAAGCTCGGCAGCGATTTCGCATTCCCCGCTGCGCGACCCAGGGAGTCGATGGCCGTGCCTGGTCACGGCAGATTCGCCGAGGCAGGGGAAGGTGACAAGACATCGGATAGTCCACCGTCATCCGACAGACCACGGTGGAGTTCACGGGCGGTTTGTCGAAGCGTGAATGCCTACCTTTCTGCCGATTCATGGGCTGCGGCGGTTGTACCGTGTGGAAGGAAGGTGTGTCGGCACACAGCGAGGGCTTGCGCTGGAGTTCGATTCTCTTCCCTGATATTTCGACGACTTGCTGGCGTCCGCCTTAATCGTGGGCTACGATGATCCCCGCAGGATCGTGTCCCGCTAGAAGGCAAACACCAATGCTCCGAGCGACAACATGAACTGCGGGAAAGGTGCCAAAGGTGTTGCCTGTGTTCGACACTCATACGTGCAACAACGATAAAGAGAGCTAAAGCATGAAGAAGAAATTGGGACAAGAAAGTTCCGCCGTGACACGGCCCATTGTCACCAGGGTGGCGTTGTTGATCCCCATGGTAGTCTGTATTCAACCTGCGTTGGCGGCCGATCAGAACCACGACGAGACGAAAATCGTTGTCAGCGAACACCTCGGTCTGACGTGGACCGACGAGGTGGTCACCTATCCTTTCTCGGCCGGGAAGGGCCGCTGCACGGCCACCTCGGTCAAGCTCTTGGGCCCCCTGGGTCCGCAGCCCTGTCAACTCTCGGAGGTCATGCTTTGGCCGGGAACGGAATTCGTCAAATCGGCCAAGCTCTCCTTCGTCGTCGCGAAGTTGGAACCGCAGACGACGCAGTCCTACACGTTAAGCAGCAGCCCCACGCCGGCCGCCCAGAAGGCCAAGACGGACCTGGCGATCTCAACGAAGGCCGGACGCGCGGAAGCGACAACTGCCAAGTGTGGCGTCCGCCTGCTCGTCGGCCAGAAGTCTTACGACCCGGCAGCGGCAGCGGCAAAGGTGCCTGCTCCGGTCCTGAACATGCGACTGGCGGACGGCACATGGTTTGGCGGCAGCCGCATGTTTGGCCCAACACCGATTAAGTCCTACACTGCCCGCATGATTGATTCGGGCCCGGTCTTCGTGCGCGCCCATTGCGTGTACACCTACGCCAATGGCAATACGCTCGACGTACTCACCCGCCTGGACGCCGGCGGCCAGGGGCTGGTCTTTGAAACCGAGGTGGCGCAGCAGAAGCTGGACGACGGTTGGGACCTACGGTTGACGCCGGGCCTGCCCGCACTGACCCTTCAGTTTCCCAAGGAAGCAGCGGGCAAGCAGAGCGCCGCAGAAGGCATCGAGAAGTCGAACTGGCTGGAACGTCCGGTGGGCGCGTACGCTACCGGGACACTCACCAAGCTTTCCCCCTGGGGCGATTGGTGGAACGAGTTTACGCAGCCGGACGTCTACCTCCAGTTTGCCGATGGCCAGCGAGAGCTTGCCTTGGTACGACGCAGTCCGCAGCGTTGGGTCTTGCCCGTGGAGGGGGGCGAGGCACCATTCGGTCATTACGAGAAAAAGGCGATTCCGCTGATCAAGCAGACCGATGGCACGGTAGCTCTTCGTGTCAATAATGCTTCAGGCATCCGCGTTTGGAGCGTGAGCGAAGGGGACAACCCACAGAAGAAGTTTGAGAGGTACTCACAGCTCAAAGGCCCTGCGTCAGGTCCTCCGCTGGGGCTCAACGCCGTCAAAGACATGGTTCTCGACTGGCCCGACGTCGCCAAGAAGCACCCGTGGCTGATCATGAACGCCACGGAGATGTCACGGGCCGCCAAAGCCACTCCCGATGCGTTGAGCAGGCTTGCCAGTGTGCATGCCGTCAAAACCATGGAAGAACTGCTCTCTCGCATGGGCGAATTCGATCTGATGCGGAAGGTGGGGAATCTGGCCGGTCAGTACGATGCGATCATCGACTCCGATCTCATAACGCCCCTACAGCGCAAGCTTCTCCGTGCCCGCATGGCCTATCTGGCGTACTACGCGGCAAGCCCGGCCAACTGGTCACCCGAGCGCGGTTACCGATCAGGCAACCCCAACATGACGATCGCCCATACGCTGAATCAGGGCGTGCTGGCCTGTTTGCTCAGCGACCACCCGATGGCGCGGCAATGGGCCGAGGGTCCGACCCAGCGGATGCAGGACTGGCTCGACAAGACCGTCGACGACGACGGCTACTGGAACGAGAGCAGTCATTATGCCCGGGTGTCGATCTCGAAGCTGATGTTCTATGCCATCGCGGCCCAGCGGGCAGGGTTCGGCGACTTCCTGTCCGACCCGAAATTCAAGAAGATGGGCATGCTCTATGAAAGGCTGCTCACTCCACCCGATCCGCAGAGAGAACTGTCCGTTCGAGCAGCACAGGGACAGCCCAAGACCAACGAATCGGGGCTGTACCCACGAGTGTCAGCCCCGCATGGCCGTGGGGAGAGGGGCGACCGATGGGGCCTTGGTGGGCTGCTGGCAAAGGCCCAGCTTCAACTCGACCCGGAATACTCCGCCATCATGCAATGGAGTTGGAAGAAGACAGGCATGACCTACGTGATGGGCGAGGGAATGGGCGGCCAAGAGCGATTGTACAGCGATCCCAACCTGCCGGCGAGAACGCCCCACTGGCGTTCGGAGTTCATTCGTCGTCTGGGATACCTTTTGCGCAGCGGTACCGGCTCGGATACGGAGAGTTTTCTGTTGTTCATCTCGCAGTTTGCGACCAATCCGGACGGTGAGATCTGGCCGTCGGAAACGGGTGCGATCTCCAAGTGGTTCGCCCGTGGCGTACCGATCAGTGGGGAGTTCAACGGTTATCCCTATAGCAACCTTCACTCGATGCTGTTGAACCGTGTGATGCCGGCCGCAAGCTACAAGCCCGGGAGCACGGCCCCGCCGACAGGCTTCACCGGCCAGGCCAGCCAAGGTGGTTTTGTGGCGCTGCCGCGACTGGACTACGCTAGCGCCGGCTTTGAACTCACGGGTGCCTGGTCGCGCGTCTTCTCCATTCCGGACGCCGCTCCCGCTTTCCCGCCCACACCCAAAACTGGCGGGCTGCCGATGACCTGGCAGCGCCAACTGATGTCGGTGAAGGACGATGAAGCCGATGGTATCAGCTACATCGTCTTGCGCGACACGGTTGGCGGCGAGCGGCCGACACAATGGCACTTCTGGACGCTCTCAGAGAAGATTGGTACGCCGGCCGAGGCCGCCAATCGCACGAAGTTCCTCGCCGACGCCCCGGGCGAGAAGATACTGGGGCCCCGCGCGCTGAAAGGCGATCGCTTCACCGCGATGGGACAATTCGGCATGGATCTGGAGTATTATGTCGCCAGTCCAGCCAGCACGCCGCGGCACACCGTTCGCTACGGGCTGAGACCCTCGGCGGCGGACGTACCCAGTTTCTCCGAATACCAGGACCTACTTCAGTTGACGTTGCCTGGCGACGGCGCTTACTACGTGGCCATGTTCCCGCACAAGCCGAACGAGAAGGTCCCGTCCTTCGCCACTTCAGCCGACGGTAGGGTAATCACCATCAGCAGTGACTGGGGTACCGATTACGCCTTTCTGTCCAAGGACCCCGCCACGGCAAAGGTCGCCGGTTTCTCGTTTCAGGGCACGGCTGCTTCCATACAGAACCGCGGCTCGGGTCTGGTGCTGGCACTGGGCGGCCAAGGGACGGTAACCACCGAATCCGTCGTCCTGACAGCCCCTTTCGGCGTAAGCCTGCGAGTCGGCTCAGCCGCCCTAACGATTGACCTGCCGGCTGACCACCCGGCGGGTGAAATCGTCCTGGTTGCCCCGGGCGCGTGGAAACTGCGGGAACACCGGGACGTGACACTGACGAAAGAGCCGGCCGGGAGTTACAAGCTGGGCATCCCAGCCGGCAGGACCGTCGTTGAGCTTATCAAGGCAGACTGACACTCCTCGTGCCAATCGCGATGACCACGGAGGCTATGTCATTTGACCGCCCCATTCTCGGACAGACGCGACCACACCGCCACGGCGCCTGCCGGGGATCTTGGGTGACTGGTGATCGCAAGTTCTGCAATCATTCCAGTCATCGTTGCCACTGTCCGTCGTCACCGTCACGCTATCCTTGTGCTACCCCCCGGCTCTGGCCGTCAATCAGCATGCCCTCGACAATCCCCTTCGGAAAATACCGCGGCAACGTCGCTCGGATCCAGTCGGGGGCGTTGCCAATTCTCGCGCCGCTTGATAGGTGGTACACTTGTGTTACGCGGCAGATGCCCGCCTGCCTTCGGATCGGGGGGGCACTAACGAATACCGATGAAGGACCAGCGAGGGGGAACAATATGTCTGTCCGCAAACTGACCGATGCACAAGCCCGAGCCGCTCATAGGCAGGTGAAGAAAGGACTCGGCCCACCAGAACTAGCGGAGAAGTATGGGGTGAGCCGCTCGTCAATCTATGACCTATGCAAAGGCAAGACCTACCGACACTTGGGGCTAGTTCCTCTTCTCGATTTGAGAGCAAGGGCCAACAAACGGCAAGAGGCCCTGACAGACAAGCAGGCCCGGGCAGCTTTCCGCTACGTTGTGATGGGAGAGACAGACGGCCGAGTAGCGAAACGCTTCTCATGTACTACCGGGGTCATCTGGAAGTTGCGAACCGGGAAAACGCATCGTCATCTCAATCTCCCCATCGTTCAGCGGCCAGATGGCAATGGTCAAACCAGACGCACACCTGCTAGCAGGCGGTGTATAGATTGTGGGAAACTACTTATCAAGCGCAGGGAGAGCCTGAAAAGATTCACGGCGAGAAAGAGGTGCCAGGTCTGTTCGCATCGTGAGCAAGTAGGGGAGAAGTCTTCGGCAGCACGATTGAAAGAATCTCAAGTCCGACAGATACACGCACTCGGTCAGGCGGGAGATGCTCATCGTGAGATTGCTCACCAATTCGGAGTAACAAAAGTAACAGTATCCAACATTTGCCGGGCCAAGACGTGGCGTCATCTTGGCTTGCCACCAATTTCCAAACGTCGCGGCAAGTGAAGGCCCCATGGCAGAGGAACCCAAGTAGCAGAGTCAGGCCGCGTTCATCGCTTGGGAACCCAAGGTGGCGGGTCCTGTGGTTTCTGCGGCAGCACGACCGACCCCCAACTCTCGTCGTCAATCAACACGTCGTACACCAAGGCAGGACTCAGCAGGGCTCGCAATCCTTGAGCGACTTCAGCGGGCGACAGCATGATTTCAAAGCGGATGGCAACCAACTCGTCTGGCCGGCCAAGGAGGCCCCGCAGATGTATGGCTCCCCTGAGTGTTGCGGCCGCGGCCCAGTCTTCCACCTCCCCCCTCACGGCGAAGTGTCTGGGCGTGGATACGTACCTGTGAAAGACGACTTCAACTTCGCATTGTCGTAACCGGAACATGTGGCCGAGTATACCGTCGGGGGTGACAACAGATTGTCACCCCGCGCAGGTTTACCCGGCTTGACCGGGGGGCACAGAGTTTGCCTCCCCGCTCTTGGTGTCGTATACGTACGTGTCGGAACGATGCCCCGATGCCCTGACACATCTTGCGGGGATAGGCTGTCACTTCGTGCGGCCGCTGGGGCGTCGTTTCCGGCTGACTTCCTTACGAACGCCGGCGACGACGCCACCAGACCAAACCCGCCACGGCACCGCATACTAACATGGTGATGGTGGAGGGTTCGGGGATGAGAAAAGCGGACACTGCATCCAAGGCGGGAACCGTATCCTGCGGGCCCGGCTGCCCAAGAAGATCGACACGACCGAGGCCGAGCGGGCGAAGCTGGTGAAAGCCGGCAAGCCGCTGGGGTCCAAGGTCAAGGAGCTGGTCACCATCGTCACGCCTCGCACGTTCCTACGGTGGCTGCAAGCGGACCGCGAGGGGAAATCCCAAAAGACCGAGAATCAGAAATCGGCCAAGACCGAGGCGGCCAAAGGTGGCAATCGCAAGCCGGAAGAGATCCACGAGTTGGTCATCGAGATCCGCAAAGAGACCGGTTGGGGCGCCGGCCGGATCAAGGGCGAACTCTATCGGCTGGGGTACCGAACGATCGGCCGCTCGACGATCAACCGGATCCTGCGGAATCACGGCTTCAAGCCGGAGCCGCCGGGTGACCCAGACAGCACCTGGGCCAACTTCCTGCGACGCCATGCCTCGACGCTGTGGGCCTGTGGTTTTTTCACGAAGCCCGTGCTGACGATGCGGGGCTGGGTCGATTACTACGTTCTATTCTTCATCAACCTGGAAACGCGGAAGGTTCACGTCCTGGGCGCGACGCCCAATCCGGACAACGAGTGGATGAAGCAGCAGGCCCGTAATCTGTGTATCTTCTTTGGCGAACTGGACACGCCGCCCCGGTATATCATTCACGATGCCGATACGAAGTTCACTCGCGACTTCCGAGAGACGCTCAAGTCCGAAGGCATCAAGCCGATCCGCATCGGTCCGCAGGCGCCGAATCAGAATTCTGTGGCGGAGAGATTCGTACGGAGTATCAAGGAGGAGTGCCTTGGGAGGTTCCTGGTATTCGGCGAAGACCACTTGCGGTACTTGATTGGCCGCTTCATGGACTACTATCACACCAAGCGTTCGCACCGCGGGCTGGACTACCGGACGCCCGAGCAAATCGAGACGGGTGAAGAGCCGGAGCCGACTCAATTGCTCAGCCGAGCCGATCTGGTCTGTCACGAATCGCTCGGTGGGGCATTGAAGTGGTATGAGCGTAAGGCGGCGTAGTTGTACAACCACGCGCCTCACCAAGCGGCCTAGCGTTACGAAGGTAACCGTTCACGCCCCGGGGGCGATTCTTGGAGAAACTGATCTGGACATGATCGCGGCTTTCGTG
>JABMRB010001443.1 GCA_013202865.1 Candidatus Nealsoniibacteriota bacterium
AGGTAGCGTAACTTCCCAAGAGACCACCGGCAGTTTTAACAATAGATGGGACATCCCCAAGAGCCAGGCATCGGTCACAAGGCAGCGAGCTTATTGGCGGATGTCTTGCCCGGGTTCGATCAACTCAGTCTCAAGGAGAGTGGTGATGCTCGAAGACTGACGGCCACTTTCCGTATCAATAGTAAAGATCGAGATTTCGATTTTATGGATCTCTCCGATGGGCAACGTCAGTTGATCGTACTCTACACAGTCCTGGAATCCTGGCGCGCGGGAAGTTTTTCAACATTGTTTATCGACGAGCCAGACAACTTCGTCTCGCTACGCGAAATCCAACCTTGGATTGAAAGCCTGAATGAGATCTGTGACGATGAAGATAAACAGGCGATCATTATTTCTCATCATCCTGAAATTCTCAATAAGATGGCCCGAGGTGAGGAATTGTGGTTTTCCCGCCAAGAAGGAGCACACGTTATTACAAAGCCTCTTCCCATCGTAGCTGACCTAACGCCGGCGGAAACCGTGGCCAGGGGGTGGGAAGATGAGTAAAGCGTCGCAAATCATTGTTCTTTGCGAAGATAGGGCACACGAAGTTTTTGTCAAGCGGTTTCTGAAGACTGGGTGGAAACCAAAGCCACGCAGTATCCGTGTACCTCCATATCCAAATGGGGACGGTTCGGGAAAGAAGTATGTTCAGGACAATGTAGCGGCGCAGGTGCGAGTCTGTCGTTCCCGTCAAGCTTCCACTGTATTAATAATTGTTATCGATGCTGACGAAAAGAGAGTCGCAAGCATTCGGGACTCATTCGACAAAGAAATGAATGGTCGCGGGGAAAAAGAACAGATTGCTTATATCATTCCCAAATGGCACATTCAGACTTGGTTGGCTTATCTCGATGGTGAAGAAGGAGTGGATGAGACGGACAAGGCGAAATACAAGAACGCTTATGGCACCAAATCACGAAGAGGCACAAGAGCGGTGCATCAACTCGCGGATGATTTCGCCAAGACTTGCAGGAACCATGATGCACTGCAGTCTCCTCCGGAATCTCTCGCTATGGCTTGCACGAAGTTTGAACGGATACGTCCCGCATTATCGTAGAAGACGAGTGGTGACCGGCGAAATGTTGCCGGTCTATGAACGTAGATCATTTCGACCAGCCAGATGCGACCGTCGTTGTCGACGTCGTGGATCTGGACGGCCACATCGTTGGTCAACAGGTCGTTCCAGGGATCGGCTTCGCCCGACTGCCAGAGCTTCTTACCGTCGAAGGTCATCGCCGCTGGACATCTTCTTCGACTCGAGTGTGAACTCCACTTCCAGCGTGTAGCCTCCCCAGAGCAAATCGCCGGCGACGAGCATCGGGTGCGTGTACTTCGCGTCTTTGGTACTGGACGTCATGGACTGATGCATCGCCTGGCTGCGGTCGCCATCGGCAATCACGCGCCAGCACCGCTGCGACTGCTCGCTACGAAAGCAGGAGACCTGCCAGGCACCGTTTTGGGCCACGGCCGGCAAAAAGTGATACTCGGCCTGGGCGCCGTTCACACGTCGCAGGAACCACGCCTTCGTCGTAGCGTGGGTGCTTGCGCACGCGAAAACGGCTAAGACCTATCAGCGCGTGCGTGCAAGCACGCACCCTACAGTGCATTCGCAGCCTTTCTGGCGAATGGGGATTCTGCGTAAGACGGGAGGTACCGGCGAACTGGCGACAACACCCCCCTGTGTGGTCTGGGATGTGACGCATCCCGGGCTCAATATCTGTAGACTCACCAGAGCAAATCCGGTACTATCGGCGGCTTTACTTTTCTTAGGAGTAGCTGACATGGAACTTCCTCGTCGCGATCGTGGCGATGAGTTGCTCAGGCCGGGCGAACTAGCTCAGCTTCGGCTGCGCCTACGGACACTTGCTCCCCGCCACGACTTGACAACCGTAATCGCCTGCGCGTTCGACCACCGCACGCGAATGCTGCCGTTTCTCTACGCCGACCAGCGAATGGTGCCGGCCGGCGTGCGGGCCATCGGGTCGGCAATGGTCGACGCCGGTTTCCCAAAAACCCGCATCGTCCTTCAGCAGTGGAACAAGAACTTCCGGCCGTCGCAGATGCGACTCGACGGAAGAATTCCCGACCTCTTCATGGTGTCGAGCATTCAACTGCACTCGGCCCAGTGCCATGCATTGATCCGGGACGTCTGCCAAATCGATCCGGCCGACCGACCGCTGGTCATCGCCGGCGGGCCCAAGGTGATCTACGAACCGTGGGACGTCTTCGGTACCGACCCCAAAAGCCCTTGGGGTGCCGACGTGGTCGTCACCGGGGAAGAGTACGTCCTGCTGAGTCTGCTGGAAGTATTATTGTCGTTTCGCGCGGGCAATGAATCGATGCGGTCGGCCTTCATCCGGGCGCGCGATAGTGGAGCACTCGACGCCATCCCGGGCCTGGTCTACGCGCAGACCGATGCCGGGGCAGTGGCTGAGGAACTGGTCGACACCGGCATCCAGCGTCTCTTGGGCAATCTCGACGAGCTGCCGCACCCGGTTCTGGGATATCACCTTCTGGAGCCACCCGGCGCCGGTGCCGCATTGGGCCCACACGCTCTGCCCGCCGACCGGGTCCGAAAATACTGTCGGGTCGCGTCGATTGTTCTGACCTTGGGGTGCAAGTTCGGCTGCCCCTATTGTGCGATCCCCGCCTACAATCAACGGCAGTACCGCGCGAAAAGCGGTGAGCGGATCAGTGACGAGATAGAACGGATCTTCAACGAATTCGACATCCGTTTCTTCTTCGGAGCGGATGACAACTTCTTCAACGACAAGCAACGAACGCTCGA
>JABMRB010001444.1 GCA_013202865.1 Candidatus Nealsoniibacteriota bacterium
AGGATGTCGATTTCGCGAACGTCTTTGTAGCTGTCGGTCTCGTACCACTTCTTGTTCAGACTGATCAGGTTGACGGCGTTGGCGTCGAGGATCATCTTCTCGAGCTCGGGCACCGTGATATTGAGCTCCGCGGCGAGTTCGATTTCCGTTGGGGCACGGCCGAATCGGGCCTCGGTGTTCTTCATCGCCTCGTTGAGCTTGCTGGCCTTGCTGCGGACCAACCGCGGAACCCAGTCCATGGTCCGCAACTCGTCGAGCATGGCCCCGCGAATCCGCGGAACGCAATAGGTCTCGAACTTCACGCCTCGCGACAGATCGAAGGCGTCGATGGCGTCCATCAGGCCGAACACGCCGGCTGAGATCAGGTCGTCCAGTTCAACCCCGTCGGGTAACCTGGCCCAGATCCGCTCGCCGTTGTACTTCACCAGCGGCAGATACATCTCCACCAACCGGTTGCGCAGTTCCTGATTCGACATGTCCCCCTTGAATTCAATCCAGAGTTGCTCAACGTCTGCGGGAGCGACAGTGGTTGCCATGCATTCCTCCGTGATGGCGCTTCCATGCGCCGGTTCGATGAGTTCCGTCTCGGCAAATCCTTCTCAGCATCTACAATGCCCGGTGTGGCCGACCACCCGGCAAAGTCCTTCGCTAACGCCTCTTTGCTGAGGAGTTATCTCGCACTGAAGCCTATTTGGCCTCCGCGGAGGCCGGATGCGACACCTCGGCCGAATCCTCGGCCGACAATTCGGCCAATATTCGCCCGCGTACCGAGTCTTCGACGATCCACTGGGCCAACCAGCCGATCACGTATCCGACCACGCCGAAAGCCAACACGCTCAAGCACGCGGCACCCAAGACCGACCCGACTGCGCTGCCGTGGATTACGCCACGCGTCACGCAAGTCAGGAAAGCAAGCAGCCCGAGGATACCGGCGTATAGGTGTGCCACAAATTCGTCCTTCGATCGCCGTCAAACTTAACCTAGTTACTCCAGCTTGACAGCACATCGACTGCCGACAGTCTTCATTACCCTATCGGCCAGGACGCGGCTTAGGGTTAAAGCATTTTTTCCGTTTTTTCCAGTTCTGTGGATATCCGGGGTTTCGAGTAGCGCCGACCGCGCGGCGATGCCGATACGGATGGCTCGCGCAACGCAGATACGGATGATTTGTTTGGGGAGCTTGCTCGAAGGAGGTCTGCCGTCAGGTTCTTCGCAAGCCGGATCAACTGCCCCGCCGCAGCGGATTTGGGGGCCGCTATCGGCACCGGCTGATGGGACTCGCCCGCGGCGGCAACTTCCCGACACTCCGCCAAATGGCCCGCCTGGTGAAGTTCGACGCCCAGCAGCCGCCGAGCGGCCTCGGCAAGCCGCGCGTGTACGTCCCCGGCAACCGCCGCCGAGGCTGTCCGGTTAGCCAGCACGTGCAGCGGACCGGCCACGCCGTGCCGTACCAGTGCCTTGATCGACGCGTAGCTGCCCAGGACCGACGGCGTCTGTGCGGTCGTGACCATCAGGACCGCCTCGGCAGCCCGGGCCAGTCGAACGAGCATCCCATCGCAGCCATTGCCGGCGTCGAGCACGGCCAGATCGATTTGTGAAGAGATCGTTTCCAACTGCTCGAGCAGGCGTCGTCCGGCGTCGTCCGAATTGTCCAACGGCTGCTCGTATCCCCAGACACCGGCCAGCACCTGCAACCGGCACGGACCCGGCTGAAGCGTCTCGGCCATGGTGCGCCGCCCCGCGAGCACATCGGCCAGCGTGTATCGCTCCGGCAGCCCGCAGAGCATCGCCGCGTCGCCGCCGTGCAGATCGGCATCAAGCAAGACGGTCCGCGTACCGGCCTGCGCTGCGGCCGCAGCCAGATTGACGGCAACCGTAGTCGTGCCGATCCCCCCTTTCCCGCCGGTGACCACAACGATTGCCGGGCGCACACCATGCGCAGGCGAATCGCCGGTAGCGGTTCGCACCAGTTTCCGCAGTGTGTTAGCCTGGTCGTGCATTGTCTGGGGGGAGTTTTCAGTTGTCAGTTTTCAGTTATCCACTATCCACTATCCACTATCCATTATCCATTATCCATTATCCACTCCCCACTCCCCACTCCACAACACTAATTCTCCCCTCCCATATCCAACACC
>JABMRB010001445.1 GCA_013202865.1 Candidatus Nealsoniibacteriota bacterium
AAGGAGTTGATCCGCCTGCCGCACGGGATCATCCTGGTGACCGGTCCGACCGGCCCGGGCAAGTCGACCACGCTCTACAGTTCTCTGCTTGAAATCCGTAGCGGAGCAACGAAAATCATCACGGTCGAGGACCCGGTCGAATACCAGTTGGAAGGGATCAACCAGATCCAGGTGCATCCCAAGATCGGTTTGACGTTTGCCAACACGCTGCGGAGCATTCTGCGGCACGACCCCGACATCGTCCTGATCGGCGAAATTCGCGACCTGGAGACGGCCGAAAACGCGATCCAGGCCTCGTTGACCGGCCATTTGGTCTTCAGCACGCTGCACACCAACGACGCGGCCGGGGCCTACGCACGGCTGATCGACATGGGCGTGGAGCCGTTCCTCGTCTCCAGCACGGTCGAGGCGGTCATGGCCCAGCGGTTGGTTCGCACGTTGTGCCCCCACTGCAAGGAGCCGTATCATCCGGCTCAGGAGGATCTGCCGGGTGACTTCCCCTTCGATGCGCTCGACAACGGCGCGCCGCTCTATCGGGCGGGCGGTTGCCGGGCGTGCCGTCACCTGGGCTATTCCGGCCGGCTCGGGTTGTTCGAGCTATTGGTCACCACCGAGAAAGTCCGCCAGCTTGCCCACGACCGCTCCAGCACCTGGGCCATCACGCAGGAGGCGGCCAACGAAGGCATGGCAACGCTACGCCAGGACGGCTGGCGCAAGGTGCTCGACGGCCGAACCACCGTCGAGGAAGCAGTTCGCGTCTCCAAAGAAAACACATTGGAAATGACCAAGAGGAAAATGACGAAGCACGAATGACGAATGACGAAAGCCGTCGTCCGCCACTCGTCCGTCATTCGTCATTCGTGCTTCGTCATTTCCCCCTCGGTCATTTACTTCGTCATTCGTCATTCGTACTTAGTCATTTGCCGTGCCTGAATTCGCCTACATAGCTCGTGATCCTGCTGGAGAAAAGGTCTCCGGAACCCTTGCCGCGGCCGGCCGGCGCGAGGCGATGGCTGCGCTGGCCGCAAAGGCGCTGTTTCCGATCGACATTCAGGCGGGGGCCGGCGCGATCGACGACCGCCGCGTCGGGCGGGTTCCCGCCCAGTTGCTGGCGATCACCTACGGACAATTGGCCGACCTGCTGCATAGCGGCGTGCCGTTGTTGCGGGCGTTGGAAGTGCTCCAGCGACAAACCTCGCACGCACGCCTGAAACACGTGCTCGGGCAGATCCAGCACCAGATCGAAGAGGGGGCCACGCTGGCCGAGGCCATGGGCCGATACCGACGCGTGTTCGGCGAAATGGTCGTCAGCATGGTCCGTGCCGGCGGCGAAGGCGGGTTCCTCGAAGAAGCCCTCTCGCGGGTGGCTGAGTTCACCGAGACCCAGGAAGACCTCCGCAAGCGGACGGTCGGCGCGGTCGTCTACCCGGTCTTCCTGATGGTCGTCGGGTTTATCGTGGTTACCGTGCTCGTGGTCTTCTTCGTGCCGATGTTCGCCACCATGTTCGAACGGCTGGAGGCCCGCGGCGAGTTGCCCTTGCCGACCATTATACTGCTGTGGGTGAGTGACCATGCGTGGATTTTCGCGCTCGCGAGTCTGCCAGCACTGGCCGTCGGGATCTGGTTCTGGAAATACTGGTTGGAGACCGACGCGGGAAGGCTCTGGTGGGACCGCGCGCGGCTGCGGCTGCCGACGGTCGGGCCGATCTTCCTCAGTCTGGCGGTGGCCCGATTCTGCCGCGTGCTTGGCACGTTGTTGCACAATGGCGTGCCGATTATCCGTGCGCTGTCGATCGCCAGCGACGCCACGGGTAACCGTGTCCTGGCCGACGCGATCGGCGACGCTTCGGAAAACATCTCGGCGGGCGAGCCGCTGGCCGATCCGCTGGCCGCCAGCGGGCAGTTTCCCCCGACCGTCATCGAGATGATCGCCGTGGCCGAGCAGGCGAACAACCTGGAGACGGTCCTGCTGGACATTTCCGACGGCCTGGAGCGACGCACCTGGCGGCGGCTCGATTTGGCCGTCCGGCTGCTGGAGCCGATCCTGCTGCTGCTTTTGGCCGGCGTCGTTCTGTTCGTTGTGGTTGCACTGTTGTGGCCAATCTTGAAAATGGGTCTTACCGCGTGAACATGTTCCTTGCTCAATACGAATCACAATAAGAGGAGTCTCCCCCATGAAACGTTCTTCCACTCGCCGCCGACGTGGCGGCTTTACCCTGATCGAGGTCCTGCTGGTGCTCGTGATCCTGGTGGTCCTCGGCGCGCTGGCGGCGACGGCGTACGGCCCCATTCAGCGAAGGGCCAATATCAACGCCGCCAAGAGTCAAATCGGGCTGTTCAAGACGACGCTGGGGACCTACCAACTTCTGGTGAGTAACTATCCCGGTTCGCAGGAGGGGCTGGAAGCACTGATCAACCCACCGGCAGGAATAGCCGCCGATCTGGTCAACGACTGGCCCATCCTCGACGCCGACAGGGTGCCCCTGGACCCTTGGGATAACGCGTACGGGTACCAATCGCCGGGAACCCATAACACAAGCTCCTACGATATCTGGTCGGCCGGCCCGGACATGGTCGAGGGCAATGCGGATGATATCGGTAACTGGACAACGGAGTAGTCAGCCGTGATCGGTCACTACTGCCACAGCACGAGCAATCGTCGCCACGGGTTCACCCTGCTGGAGTTGATGCTGACGTTGAGCATCATGGTGGTCCTCGCCTCGTTGACCTTGCCGCTGATGCAGAAACCGTTTGCCGTCCAGCGGCTTCGCGACGCCGCCGACGTGATGCGGACCGAGTGGGTCGGTGCCCGCGTCAAGGCGCTCAACTCGGGTGACGTCTACTTGTTCCGATACGTCCCCGAGGAGAATCGCTATACCATCGAGTGCCGTCGCGACCCGAGCACGATGACCGACTCGATCTGGGGCGACGTGGCGGCGGACCCAACCGCGACGCAGACCACCGCCGAATTGCAGCCGGGCGAACAGACCTTACCCAAGGGCGTGACGTTCGTCGGCAGCGAAACCGCAGCGGACACCCGCGCGGCAACGATCGTCTCGACGACCGACACGATGGCTACCGACGGTTCGGAGCCGATCCTGTTCTATCCGGACGGCACGACGTCGACCGCCCGGTTGGTGTTGAAAAACGAGTACGGTCGCACGATCCAACTCTCCCTGCGCGGCTTGACCGGCATCGTCACCGTCGGCAAACCCACCACAGCCGACGAGGGATTCCAATGACGAACCCCAGCCGCTTGCGGCTTAGCAATCCGGACCGCAAATCGTCGTCTCCTGGGAGGGACGGTTTTTCGATCCTCGAAGTGATCCTCGCCCTGGCGATCCTTGCCGGGTCGATTGCCGTGCTGGGTGAAGTGGCCAGCCTCGGAATGCGCAACGCACAAGTCGCCGGCCACCTGACCCATGCCCAACTGCTGTGCGAGGGCAAGCTGGCCGAGATTACCGCTGGAATTACGGCGCCGGACCCGGTTCGGGACGTGCAGTTCGAGTTGCCCGTCGGCGATGGAAAAATCGCCTGGGTCTACTCGATCGACGTGATGGATATTGACGAAGACGGGCTGGTCGCCGTTTGCGTAACCGTCCGCCAGAATCTCCCGCCGAACAAGCGCCCGGTCACTTGTTCGCTGATTCGCTGGATTGTCGACCCGCAGATCGAGCTCTCGGAACCCGCGGAATCCGAAAGTGAAGAAGATGAAATCTGAAATCCGAAACCTGAAATCCCGTGGTTTCACGCTGCTGGAAGTGATCTTGGCGACGTCGCTGGCGGCGGTGGTGTTGATGACGATTGGGTCGGCAATCAACATCCACTTGAAGTTTCTCGACGTCGGACGCACGCAGGTCGAAGAGGCCCAACTGGCCCGAGCCGTGCTGCGCCGAATCGCCGACGACCTCCGCGGCGCCGTGCAGTATGCCCCGCCCGACATCGACGGACTGATGTCCACGGTGGGCGAATTGCCCGTCGAGCTGGAAGGAATGGCCGGCGATTTGGAAGAAGTCGCTGGGGATTTGGACGCATTCGGCGACGAGGAGACCGACCGCACCGCCGATCTGTCCGGCTCGGCCGAACCGCCGTCCATTCCCGGGCTGTACGGCAACGCGTACGAACTCCAGGTCGACACGAGCCGCCTGCCGCGGATCGACGAGTACAACGGCATCCTCTCGTCCGACGGCGGCGCGCCCGTCTGGGACATGCCCAGCGACGTCAAGACGGTAACCTATTACGTAACCGGAAACGCCACCGGCAATTCCATCGGCGGCACGTCCGGCATCGCGAGCGACTTGCAGCAATGCAACGGGCTGGTCCGACGCGAGACCGGTCGGGCAACCGCTGCCTACGCCGCCGAGCAAGGTAGACTCGACGATATGAGCCACGGGCTCGATCTGCTCGCGCCCGAGGTGGCGGCCATCGAGTTTCGCTATTGCGACGGCATGGAGTGGCTCGACGAGTGGGATTCGGTCGAAAAGGGGGGGCTGCCGCTGGCCGTCGAAATCGTCCTGGCCATCGTCCCCGCCAAGGTCCGCCGCGAACAAGCCGACGAGGACTCGCGACGCGTAGGTTCACTGGCCGACGTGACCGAAAGCGACCAGTGGCTGATCTATCGGATGACCGTCCACCTGCCGGCCGCGGAACCGACCGGCGACGGGGAACTGTCCGAGGATGCCGACGACACCGAATCGAGCGACGAGTCGGAAGACGAATCCGGCGGTGAACCGTCCAGTGGAGGTGCTACGCCGGGCAGCGGCGGCGCCCCACCCGGTGGCGGCGCTCCTTCGTCCGGCGGCACACCTCAGTTGCCCGACCGGGTTCCGGACGACATAGGCCAGCAGCTCGAAAATCTCCGCGATCAGCTTCCTTCACCGCCAGGAGGATCGACACGATGAGATTCCTCCCAATCAGACCATCGCGAGCCGCGGGGCTTGTCCCCGCGCAGGTTGGCGCCGGGGTAAACCCGGCGGCTCGCTCTGTTGGCGCCGGGGTACACCCGGCGGCTCGTGGGGTGGTGCTGCTGGTGGTGCTGGTGGTGGTCGCTATGCTGTCGCTGGCGTGTGCGACGTTCTCGGAATTGATGCGGGTGGAGCATGCCGCGGCGCGGATTTCGATCAGTCAGGCGCAGGCTCGGGCACTGGCTGACTCGGGCATCGAGATGGCCCGCGTGTTCATGCTCAAAGATGATCTGCAGCAGGAGGAACTTGGCGGCTGGTACGACAATCCGGACGTCTTCCGCGGCGTGCCGGTGATCGACGACGAAAACCCCCGCCGCCGGGGACGCGTCGCGATGGTGGCCCCGCTGGTCGAAGACGGCGCCTACCAGGGAATCCGCTTCGGGCTGGAAGACGAGTCGACGCGGCTGAATCTCAACGTGCTGATGATGCTGGACGAAAAGGTCGAGGGCGCCGGTCGCGAGATCCTGATGGGCCTGCCCGGCATGACCGAAGATATCGCCGACGCCATCCTCGATTGGCTCGACGAGGACGACGAACCGCGGGAGTTCGGAGCCGAGAAGGAAGAATACGCCTCGCTCGATACACCCTACGTTCCTAAGAACGGTCCGCTGGAGACGGTCGAGGAGTTGTTGCTCGTCCGCGACGTCACGCCCTGGCTGATGTTCCGCAGCGACGCCAACCGCAACGGGTACCAAGCCCCGGACGAGCCGGACGCCGAGAATTTAGAGGACGTCGACAACGCC
>JABMRB010000142.1 GCA_013202865.1 Candidatus Nealsoniibacteriota bacterium
CCCCAGGTCCGGCTGATGCCGACCGGCGGCGTGAACCTCCAGACAGCGGCCGATTTCATCCGCTGCGGGGCCTGCGCCCTGGGGATCGGCGGCTCGCTGGTCGAGGCCAAGGCCGTCGCCGCCGGCGATATGGCCCGGATCGAAGATTTGGCGAAGCAATACGTGGAAATTGTCAAGAATACGCGGCAACCGAGCGAATAGCCTCTAACAAGCCTTTTGTGGCGGCCCCCGGAGGCCGCCGGTCGAGGAGCGTCAGCAATGCCGATCCCCTTTCGCTGTCCCCACTGTGGACACACCACCCAGGTATTAGACGAATTCGCCGGCCAGAGCGGCCCCTGTTCCGGTTGCGGGCAAACCGTCACGATTCCCCAGCCGGCCTCCGGGGCATACGAGCCGACCGTCGGAGCATACGAGGCCCCGGTGCAACGTTCGCGCGGGTCGAGCACGGCGATCATCATCGTGGCCGTGGTGGTGGTCGTGGTCGTCGTCTGCGGCGGGCTCCTGACGGCGTTGTTGCTGCCGGCCGTTCAGAAAGTCCGGGAATCTGCCCGACGGGCACAGTGCATGAACAACTTGCACCAGATCAGTCTGGCCATGCACAGCTATAATGCCGAGTATGGCTGCTTTCCGCCGGCGTACATCCCGGACGAAAACGGCCGGCCGATGCACAGTTGGCGAGTGTTGCTGCTGCCGTATTTGGGTGAGAATATGCTTTACGACCAGTACGACTTCGACGAGCCTTGGAACGGCCCGAATAACTGCCTGCTGATCGATCGGATGCCCGACGTCTACCGTTGCCAGAGCGAGGTTGCTGCCGATTCCTCGGAGCCCAGCTACGTGATGATCGTCGGGCCGGGCACGATTTCCGACGGGCCGTCGAGCACGCGTGACGCCCAGATCACCGACGGTAAAACACAAACCATCATGTTCGTCGAGACCTGCGACGCCGGGTTCGACTGGCTGCAGCCTCAGGATCTGGATGCCCAGCAAATCAGCTACCGGATCAACGATGGTAGTGGCGAAGGGATTCGCAGCAACCACCGAGGCGGCGTCCATGTCGGCTCTTGCGACGGCTCCGTCCGTTTCCTGAGCGACCAAACCGACCCGAATGAAATCCGCGGCATGACCACCATCAGCGGCGGCGAGCCGGTGGACGTCTACTCCGGCGACTATTAAGGAGCGCCCATGTCTATTCAATTCACGTGTCCACACTGTGGGGTCGAGACCAGCGTGGCCGAGCAGTACGCCGGCCAGTCCGGCCCGTGTGCCTCCTGCGGCAAGACCGTCACCGTGGCGCCGCTGGCTGGATCGCCCGGTTATACGGCCTCGTCGTCGCCGGGCGGGTCTGCCGGGGCGCTGGTGGCAGTGATTGTGATCGTGGTGATCGGTGTCCTGGCGTTAGTGGTTTGTGGAGGCGGCCTCTTTTGGGTCGGAGTCCGAAATGGGCCTGGCGGGATGGTCGCGCCGATGCCGGTCGGTACGCCGACGACCGCCGGGTTCGGTTGCACCGAGAACCTTCAACAGATCGGCCTGGCGATGCGGCAGTACCACGACGAGTATGACTGTTTTCCACCCTCGAGCCTCAGTAATCCGCGGGACAGTGACCCAGGTAATCCGCAGGAAGAAGTCGAATTCAGTTGGCGGGTGCTGCTGTTGCCCTACCTGGGTGAAGAGAACCTGCATAGTGTATACAGCTTCGGCCAGCCGTGGGACAGCGAGGAAAACCAATATCTGGCCGACAGCAGACCGGGGGTCTTCCGGTGCCCACAGCACGCGGAACTCTCCAGCGCCGAAACCAGCTACGTGATGGTCGTTCGGTCGGATCCGGACGCCGACGAGGCGACACCGCTGAGCCTCTCAGAACTCGACGGCGACCTGTCGCAAATCCCGCTGGTGGTCGAGGTCGGTTCCAGCGGCATCAGTTGGATGGAGCCGCGAGACATGACCGTCGAAGAGATTGCCGATCAGGTCCGTCAGAATACCGGCGGCGGCGGCGGGGACCCCTATTGCGGTCACCAGGGA
>JABMRB010001446.1 GCA_013202865.1 Candidatus Nealsoniibacteriota bacterium
CTCTGGAGGTTTATGAAAACATATGGTTAATGGAACAATCTTTGATTTTTGTCCCAATCCAAGTTAACGGCAGCCATCAGCCGCGCGAGGTACGAGCGTCGGCTGAATGGCTTTGTCGGGCGTACTAGGAGACCTGCTTGGACAGCGCCAAACCGCCAAAACCCTCTCGACAATGGTATCAGCGGAAACACCATGCCTGCAGCGCCGCATCTGCCCTAGCACATGAAACCCACAATCCAGGCACTGAATGCAACAATGCCAGTAAATGTGAATGAAGAACCTCACCCTCATTCCCTTCTAGCTCGCCAAAAGCAAGCTCGGTCAACCATTCGCCCGCAAATCCTCGCCATTCTAAAAGGTCTTCCCGAGCAGCCGACGCTACAAGGCACATCCTCATAGCTTCTTCGATTGAGAAGCTATATTGGGTGTCGCGACGATAACGGCGCACGAGAATGCGTAGCTCATCAGCCAGCGCCGGGTTGCGGGATACGGCTGCAACTGTGGCCAGACCGTTCAGAATGCCCACAAGCTGGGATTTGTCTTCCAATTTGGCGAGTGTGTAGTTACCTAGCCTGAGAGCCTTAGCGGCCAACTCTGCATGACCGGATGTAATCCTGAAAATCATTGCGGAGTTGACGAGAGCGATAAACGAGGACGCATCGACTTCGTCTGCGTCGAGCTGTTCCTCAATGACGCGGGCAAGGTCATCAGGCAAGGCATTCGGGCTGTCTTCAGCACCTTCGAGCGGCCCCGGGAAGTACGGGCGGGGAAACTCGGATAGCTTTATAAGGCTTTGCTCACCGTTACCGAGGATCGTTTCGCGTAACTCACCTTCTCCGATGTTTCCCGCAAAATTGTTGCCGGCAATCATGATTCGACCGAAGAAATCGGCCTTCATTTGCGGGGCAGCCACCAGATCGGGGTTCCATCGTGGCTCAGCGCGCATATCGGCTAGCGACTGCATGTAGTAGTACTCACCGCGATTGCTGAACGCCCAATCCGAAAACCTCTCGTAATCAATTCCGGACTGGACAAGGTGGCGATGGATCAATGCAGCCTGAGACAGAGACGCCAATCTTCTATAGAAAGGCGGCTCCCCGGCCATCAGACGTGTTCTGGACAATTCGCCGTCAACCAGAACGAACAAGGCTGAGAACAGTTTGAAATCGCTGGCGTTGCCTTCCACGTCATCGTCTCGGATGCGGTGAACGAGGCGCAGCAGGAAAGGTTCAACTTCCGGCCTCTCCGGTAGAACGCGCAATCCAACTTCGAAGGCACCAAGGCGAGAAAGCGTGTCGCCGTGCTCTACAATAAACTCGTATGCCTGAACGAGTTTATCTCTGTCCAGATGATCGACGCTGATTTCAGCGGTCAAGGTCGAATGCGATGAAAGCAACAAGCTGTATAGGAAGCCCTCATACGGTCGCCACTCGGACAGCTGTTCAAAAAACGTACGCCCCGCCCCCGTAGCGTAATCCTTTATTGAAACGCTACCATCATACGCGCCAACCAACCTTTGAAAGTATCGTCGTGAATTTGGAACAAGAGACGATACGCTGCTCTGACCGTCCGAAATTTCACTGCGTATTGACCGCTCCACATGAACCGGCGTATCGCGTATGTCAGTATGAAACGGATCGGCCTCGTCGTCATCAAGCGCCCGCTCAGACAGGATAAGTCGCCATCTCTCTTTCGCATCGGTCGGCAGATTCACATCCGCCGCGGATTCCTCCAACGAACGAATGCGTAAAGTCGCATCGTCCGCAAGTACGGCAAAGTCGGGCAGTCTCAAACGCTCTTCACCCGCCGACAAGACAAGAATGGGAGCCGCATCCTCGTCCACTTCATTCTTGAGACGCCAAACGCCACCCGCTGCGTCTGACACTTCGGCGTCTTCTGCCCCTGCGAGTACAGCACGAACTGCATCAAAAAGCTCGGAGCGTTGAACAGAAACTCCGCTACCCCCGAAAGCAATCAAAGCTTCGGTCTTGAAGCCGAAGTCCTCTCTGAACTCCCGCTCATTGAGCAAAGTCTTGCGAATGAGCGGAGGAACAAGTTCCAATGCGGCTTGAGCCATTGCCGCTCTGGCAAAAGGGGTGTTCGTCAAGAGTCGTCCCTTTCCGAAAGCTCGGTTTCGGCCATTTCGCAAACCTGCTTTCTATGCCATTCGACAAGCCAGCCATACAGGTCGGGAAACTGTTCGTTTACGGGAGCCAGAATCCTGTCTTCCACCCAGCTCCAGTATGTGTCGACAATCCCCTGCTGAACGCCGGAGGGCGGCGTCAAAAGCAAGAGGATATGCGCGCCACGCCCGATAGAAACGACATTGTCTGCGTTCTCCGGAACAAGGCTGTGCGCCCATCCACGAACATCGACCTGGCCGGCGAGCCAGTTGGATCGCGCCGTGACCTCGTCGATATCGGCACCGTCCTGCCATAAGTTCTTCAGAACGTTGATAAACGCTTTCAGCGTCGCATCGAGCCACGGCGCTTCATTCGGAAGTTGTAGCCAGTCGCTCATTCTGACGCGGAGGACGGATTCCCGGATAGCCTTCAGCTCGGCCGTTTCCACCACATTTCCGTCAACGACATCTGAGGCCCTTATACACCGTTCGAGTTCCTCTTCATTGACAGGCACGAAGAAATAGCCAGCACGCCGAAGCCTGTTCCGATACTCCAGCCGATCATCATCGGAGATCACAGCAGCAGACACCAGAGCGTCCAGCAGGTCCAACGTAGACAAGAGCGGTGCTAGCGTGCCGCCGCTATCGATATTGGCATGCTGATTGATGAGCCTGTCATCGACAATCGCGGCATCGCAATGAGGAGCCAGAGCGATGATGCCCACTGTGGGGTGCTCCGGGATAGAATTCCCCTCCACCTCGTCAGACTTGCGCCTGCCGCTAACCCTGACTTGCTCGGACTCTATCCGCGAATTCAACGAGGCTCGTATGCGCTCGATGACACCCTTAACCTCATCGGAAATGCGTTCGTAAGAAATGAGGGCGTCCGCTTCGGAAACTTCTCTTGGTGAAGCCACTGCTCTCAGGCCAGCGTCTTTGAGCTTTCCTAGCAATCCCAGGTGCAACAGATAGGTGATGGCGAGGTCATCAAGATAGAGAGTCGCCCCGGCCGTGATTTCAGGCTGATTTGGCCAGGGCTTTTCGTGCAATTGCAAATAAGCACGCGCCCGTTTCTCTTCGTCGGCGGTAATCTGCGCCTTCTGTCTCAACTTGGCCACAACCGCGAGACAACTGCTCAATACGGCGGCATGTGCAGAGAGATCGGCTTCTTCCTCCATCAAGCTGGAAAGACGATGAACCGGGGCAGAACGGACGACGACATGCTGTGTATCGTCACCTTCGCGTACCTTTTCCGCCTCGGCGATCAATGCCGCCAGTTCGTCACCTACCTGAGCTGAGAGGTCACTGCTCGCAACAGTACTCGGCGTGAACTTTTCAAGCACATCCGTTGCCAGCATATCCCGCACCTGTCGCGCATTCGCTATACGGCTTGGTTGATGGAAAGCGGCTTTCTGCCGTTCCTCAAACAGCCACCCGAGGGTCGAATGCGGGATATAGACTGTTTCGAATGCGTCGAGCGTCTCATCCAGAATTTTCAGAAAACTCAAGGTGAGCAGTGCGGTTGCATCCAGAGCAACTTTTTTGCCACTGAGATCGAATTGCTGCGGTAAACGCTTGCCGCTATAAGCCGGAATTGCGCTTCTGCGCCTCGGATCGGTTTCCGTGAGATTAGCTAAGGCCGGGAATGTCGTAAGGTCGATGAGCGTTCGGTTGAGTGATTGGGCGGCCATAAAGATCGGTATCTGGCCCTGTGCGAGTAATTGCCATGTTTCCGATTCCCGGCGGTCCCACTCTGGTTTTCTCTCAAGAATGTCCTTAAAGCTCATTCTTTGGAGCGGGCCGTCGGTGCCTGACAGTTCTGCCGCCCGTTCAAGCCATTGGACAACTTGAGGATCGTCCTCCCAGCCCGCGCTTGTTGCTACGAAATATGCAGCAGCGAGTATAGCAGCATCATCTCCGGCCTTCGCAGCAGCCTCGAAAACGAGGTCCCTCGCATGCGGTGATCCGAGATGGAGCGAAAGTTGCGCAGCGCCCATTAGGTCGTGTGCGCTTCTATCGTCTCTGTTCTGGTATTCGCTTGCGATGTAAGCAGAAAGGGGGGCCCAGTCTCCCATAGCGATTCCGAGATTCACTTGCAGCGCACGGTAGTTCTGACTCCCCGCGTCCTCACTGAGTTCCGCGAGAGCTGCGCGGGACTCAAGGAGCGCACCCTCGTTATACAGGCCCCAAGCGTAGGACATTTGCAGATGCCTGGACTGCGCCAACAGGTCGGAGTTTTCGTTTAGGAATTCAACAAGCGCCTCAGACCTGTGCGTGTTGTTGAAAGCATGAACAAGGCGTCCGGCGTCTCTGAGAGAACGTGTTTCATCGAACAACCGCCTGCCGAATTCGCATAGATCGTCCCAGTGCTGATGCTCTTCCAGTTCGGCGACAAGGTTGATCAGATCGCCAAGAGCGCCTGTTGTTTCGTATTGTGCTTTACGAGAATCAACAGGATCATTTCCTTGAGCCTCCGAAATAATCCGTCGGAGATTACTTTCCTGCTCAGCAGGGATACCCTCTTCAAGGAGCTGGTCGAGCACCGCGTTCGCTCTCTCGATCAGGCCCGCGCGAGAAAACAGCTCGATTTGCCGATACTGCATCAACTTGGGGTCAATGTGTGTAGCGAGCTGATTATGGTGGCGGGCGATATAGTTAGCGGCCTCCTCGGTGGTGGGCTTCGTAAAAGCAAGGGCGAAGCGAGCAATGGCGGCCTCTATGGTCATTCCGCCATTTATGGCGATATTCCGCTCGATATCTCGCTCAACAGCCTCCAGGTCCAGTTTGATGCCGAACTGAAGAGCGTAATGAACGAAGCCGAGCGCGGTGTTCGGATCGCGGAGCTTGCCTTCTAACCTGTTCTTACCGTGCTCGCTCTGCGCCGGGTCGCGCAGTTCGAGCCAAAGCGCGTACTCGTCATCCGTTCTCGCAGCGCGTGGACAAGCCAGTTGCTTTGCCGCCTCAACCCCGTCGAGAAAATGTCTGTGAGCAGCCCGGCGCGCATCCATGGCAACGGCATCCGAAGCGAGACGAAAATCTGCCGCTTCGAAGGGAACCTGCGTCAGAACAACATCCCGAAATTCAGATGGCACGGCAGCGACCAGCTTCGTTAACGCTGCCAAGTGATGAAGCATGGGGGTTTCCTCGAAGTCGCTCGCGGAAAAAGTACCAGCTGTTTGCGCGGCATTGTCCCAATGACCAAGCTGAAACTGATAGTTCAGTAGAAAGCTCTTACCGTCTGAATCCAGGTCCTCGGCCGCGTAACCCGCATCAGTCATCCACTGAAGGGCGCCTTCGGCGCCGTCATGATGGGCAACGATCATCAAACCGGCAGAACGCGAAGCGTCCGAGTCGATACCGGCAAGGGCGTTAAGCGCCGCTGCCTTGTCTCCCTTCTGGGAAATGATAAATGCTTCCGCAATCTTGGCTTCTGAAAAATCTCCGAGGGTTCTCGCGAGCTCCAGAAACTCTTCCGCCCGCTCAAGGTCCTCTGAGGGCGATAACAATCTGGCGCACCATGCCAACACCCGCCCCCTTACTTCGTCCGAGCCACCCGAAAGGTCGCCCTCAGTAAGGCGTCTCCCAAGCCTCAACGACGATCTGGTCCTGTCGAACTCAAGGAAGAATCGTGATTTCCTGAGTTTCTCAACTTCCTCTTCTGTTCTTTGGTCGACAAGCTCTGTCGGAAAATTCCCCTCAAGGTAGAGATTGACGTCTCGACCGGCGATCACATTTGTCGAATCGTCTCCGGAGGAAATCGACTGTTTACCCTTCTTCCACATCGTTCCCCTTCTTCTTCGTTCCGATATTAACGTCTCGACCCGCCTGAACATTGGTTGAGCTATCGCCTGAGCGGATGGTTTGAGTAGACGAGGCGTACCTCTTCTTAAAGATAAGACGCCCGACCCAGGCAACGACCACTAAACCGACACCGGAGAACAGCCATTGTTTGTTATCAATAACCCAAGCTACAAACTCTTCCAACTAAGTTGCTCCTTTCTCTGACATTACAAGGTACTTCTATTTGTTACCTTCGCCATCGAACCCCAGCCAGCGTTTCAGATCTCTGAGAAAGCATGCGTATTACTGGGATCTCTGGACCCGAAAGATACTCGGCGTGTACCTGCGCATGGTAGGCTTCATCTTCTGGGTGCCCGGGCACGTAGTTAAGACCACAATCACATTTCATAGATCATCCCTCTCATGCTGCACCTAACGAATGAACTCACCAGGAGCTGAAGGCGATCTGGTGGAGTGATTGGTTAGCCTTTAGCTTCTTCAAAATGTTTAAGGATGTCTCTGTATAAAAGCTCAACATTATTTGGAAGTCGTACTTCTCCGACAGGATTTAAGTTCAAATCTGCATCCAGAAAGTTAAAATGGTTAAGATCACCGAACCCATGTACACAGAGATAAAGTTCCATGCCACTGGGAGTAGGTTGAAAACTAATACCATACTCGCAAAGGACCTTTTCATCTGCGATAAAACACTGCAATTCCAGTGTGATTCTTTGGTTCGCAAAATGCTGCGGTGATCCATAGGTGTATTTATCTTCAATCAGATCATTACGTCGCAATCCGTTCATTGAGTGGGCCAAAACATTTATGTTTTCGCTATATTCTGATCCCAGCAAGATCGGTTCCATCGCTGTAAAATACGCTTTAGAAGGAATATAGATTATCATCGCTCCACGGTGTGTGCCAGGGAAAATGACCGAGCCATAGGGAAGGAATTTTCGCCTAAGCAATGTGTAAAATATGTAATGAGTCCGAATTTGGTATGAGGAGAGATTGGAAACCAACTTGGCGTTTGTCACGCCTCGATCATCTTTACCATCCTTCGTCCTTGATGACGCCAAGACTCCAGCAAAATACTCCTTAGACAACTCATCTTCACAAAATTTGCCGTCTTCAATAATGTTTTTTAGCACACGAGGATTGACGGCCCCAGGTTGTTCAACACGGCCACCAAGTTTATGATAGGCTTTAACAAAGATGTCACCAATATTGACATTGCATTTTTCGACAACCCCCTTAATTTCCCCGCCCATGTAATCGGCAGTGGGACCCAGTAGTTTTGTTAGTAGGTCCCTTGAAGCCAGCAAGGCTAGCCCTCCTCCAACTAAAGCATTAGGGTCAACCATAAACTATCTCCCATCGAATAATGAAGGCTAACGTTAGTATACAGTTCCGGATAAATCCTATCTGGATTTCTTACTCGACAAAAAATGGGCCAGATTTTCCAGGGGTCTAACCGGATAAC
>JABMRB010001447.1 GCA_013202865.1 Candidatus Nealsoniibacteriota bacterium
ATCCAGACCCGGTTGGGCGAAGCCCTTCGCTATCGCCCAATGCAGGAAAGCATCTCGGTCCGCCTTGCTCGTGCTTCGGCAGTCATTCGTGGCTGGTCGAACTACTTCAAGGCTGCCTGTAACTTCAAGCAGGTTGCCCACGGGCTGGACCATAAGGCTTTCTGGATTACGGTGAAAGCGATATGCAGGAAGGAAGACATCTCGACCGCGAAGTGTCTCCGCAGGTACCGCATCTCCAAGACCCTTGGGGTTCACGAGAAGTGTACACTAGCCTGCTTTCGAGATACGGCTCCGACGTACTACTCCGCGTCGCCCAAACCGTATCAACCCGGCTGTACCCAGCCGTACGCGGCAGCTAACGAATGGGAGGCCGCTTTCGTCTTCCCCGACGTTCAGCGGCCAGGTCGCGGCGACCTCAAGTGGAAGGCGCTGGTCCGAGACGGATTTTACTGCCGTGGATGCGCGGTCGTGGTATCATCCACGACCTCGTGCGCGGACCATATTGTACCTGTCAACCGCTTTGCCAACCTCGCTATGGCGAACGGCTTGGACAACATCCAGACGCTTTGTCTACGATGCCACAAGCTCAAGCACGCGAGGGAACCATGAGTACAGAACCATCTGGAAAGCCGGATGCTTGGAAACCTGCACGTCCGGTTTGGGGTTGGGGTCGAGGTGAAATTCCTCGGCCTACACCACACCTATTGGTCCGAGTGATACTGCGGCCAACCGGCAGGCCACGGTGGACTCCACCGGAGATTGATTTCATTACGTTCCATAACCGCCGAAAAAACGATTGTCACCTGGCGTTGCAGGTGATGTAGCGTGGGTCGCGCGCCAGTTCGGCTTGCGATCCGTCACTACTTGGAGGGAAATGCCTTGAAGCCTCAGCCTGCCTGCTGCCGCAGTTCGCATCGTCCACGTCCACTTCGGTTTGAACCGCTTGAGCGACGTACGTTGCTAGACGGGACCGGCGTGATCAGCGGCACCGTCTACGAAGATCTCGATCTCAGTGGAAGTCGTGACCCTGGCGAAACGGGCCTGGCCGGTTGGGAAGTCGAACTGCAACGCCTTGGCGGCGACGGCCAATTGCGGCAGACCTTTCGCGATCCCGGACAGGGCGGCAATGAGTTCGGTCGCATCGTCGCCACCCTCGACGACAAAGTCCTGGTGAGTTCGTACCGGGACGACACGCACGGCAGTAACGCCGGAGCCGTTCATCTTTTCGATCCGGCCACCGGCAACCTGCTGCGGACGTTCCACAACCCCACGCCCGACACGGACGATCGCTTCGGCCGCGGCCTGTCGGCCGGCGGCGGCCACGTGCTCGTCGGGGCGTACCTCGACGACGAGATGGAAGAGGACGCCGGGGCAGCCTACTTGTTCGACGCGGCCACCGGCGAACTGCTACAGACCTTCCACAGTCCCTACCCGGATGAGAACGACCAGTTCGGGCGGTCGGTGGCGATGGTCGGCGCCAACGTGCTGGTGGGGGCCCGGTTCGACGACGGGGCCGGACAAAACGCGGGGGCCGTCTATCTGTTCGATGGTGCTTCGGGTGCGCTGTTGGACGCCATGCAAAGCCCGAACCCGACGTCGGGCGGTGAGTTCGGCTACTGCGTGGCCGCCATGGGCGACAAGTTGCTCGTCGCCGCCCGAAATGAGGGCCCCGGAACCGTCTACCTGTTCGATAGCGACACGGGGAACCTACTGCGGACTTTCGTCAATCCCAGTTCGTTTGGCAGTTCCGACTTCGGCCACAGCGTGGCGGTGGTGGGCGACAACGTGCTGGTCGGGGCTCGACGCGATCTGACGGGAGGGGCGGTCTATCTCTTCGACGGTATGACGGGCGACCTGCTGCACACGTTTCAGAGTCCCGCGCCCATCGAAGGGGGAGAATTCGGGTTCTCCGTCGCCGCCATGGGCGACGACGTGCTGATCGGCGCGCGATACGACCACGGCGAAACTGGCGCCGCCTACTTGTTCGACGGAGCCACCGGCGTTCTGTTGCAGACTTTTGCCAATCCCGTGCCCAACCACTGGGACCGCTTCGGCACTGCGGTCGCGGCGATCGGCAACCAGGTCGTGGTCGGCACCCAGAACTCCAACGTGGCCTACCTGTTCGACGTCTTCTCGGACATCTCTCTGACAATCACGAACGACGACGGCGACTACACGTTCGCCGACGTAGCGCCGGGACCGTACTTGGTCTGCGAAGTTGTGCAGCCCGGCTTCGTCCGGACGAGTCTCGACGGCAACGGTGCCCACCTGATCGACGTTCCCGCCGACGGAAATGTCACGGACATCGACTTCGGCAATGTCCGTGACGAAGGCCCGATCGCGCGGGACGACGCCTGGAGCATCGCCGAAGACACGGCATTGCTCGTCGCGGCACCCGGTTTGCTGGTCAACGATTACGACCCGGAAGGCAACCCATTGACCGCATCGCGGGTCTTCGGGCCGTACCGAGGCGAGTTGACGCTGCTGTCGGACGGCTCGTTCACCTACACGCCGAATGAGAACTTCCACGGCACGGACAGCTTCACCTACCTGGCCGACGACGGATTGACCAAGTCGAACGTGGCCACGGTCACGATCACGATCGACCCGGTCAACGACGCACCGGTGGCGGCCGACAACTGGCTGGCGGTCCAGATTGACACGCTACGGACCGTGCCGGCGCCCGGTGTGTTGGGCAACGACACCGATGCCGATGGCGACGCGATGACGGTTTCGATGATCGCATCAGCGCTGCACGGCTTGGTGGCCCTGGAGCACGACGGTTCGTTCTCCTACCGCCCGGAAACCGGCTACGTCGGCCCCGACCGCTTCACCTATCAGGCCAACGACGGGAAAGCCGACTCGAACGTGGCGACCGTCGAGATCACGGTTGGTTCGGACGTCTCCGACCGCGTGCAGGAGCATCTTGTCATCACCGAGGTGCACTACAACCCGGCCCCACCGACACCCGAGGAGTTAGCCGTCGATTCGGGTTTTCGCAACAGCGATTTCGAGTTCATTGAGTTGCAGAACGTCGGTTCCTTGTCGCTGGAACTGGGCCACACGAGGTTCACCGGCGGGGTCGATTTCACCTTCCCGAATCACGTGCTTGCGCCGGGGCAGCAGCTAGTGGTGGTCCGCAACTCCGCGGCGTTCGAGGCCCGTTACGGCAGCCGTGTCGACGTGGCCGGCGTGTACGATGGATACCTGCACGGCAGCGGCGAGCGGATCGCGTTGACCGACCAGTTCGGATATACCTTCTTCGAGTTCTACTATGACGATGTCCGCGAGTGGCCCGGCCGGGCGGACGGCAAGGGTGCCTCGCTGGAACTGATCAACCCGGCGGCCGTTCCGCTCTCCGCGATCGAGCGAACCCAATTCCTCGAACGCGGTCAAACCTGGCGTTCGAGCATCGCTTACGGCGGCACGCCCGGAGCCGATCCGCAACCGCACCAGGGTATCGTGATCAACGAGGTACTCTCGCACACCGATTGGCCGATGTCCGATTCGATCGAACTTCACAACACGACCGACCAGCCGGTCGACGTGGGCGGCTGGTACCTCAGCGACGAGTGGGGTTGGGACCCAGCGTTCACCGTCGGCAACTACAAGAGGTTTCGTATCCCATCAGACGCGCCGACCGAGACGACGATCCCACCTGGCGGATACAAGGTCTTTGACGAGTTGGGCTTCAACCCCACGCCGCTGGTTCCGCTGCCGAACCATTTCACCCTGGCCGGTAACCACGGCGACAACGTCTGGCTGATGAAGGCTGACGGCGTGGGCAACCTGACGCACTTCGGCGACCACGTGCAGTTCGGCGCCCAGGCCAATGCCGAATCGTGGGGTCGCTGGCCCGACGGTTCCGGCGTGCTCTACCCGATGACCCAGCTCACCCTTGACGGTCCCAACAGCGGTCCGCGGCTCGGCTCGGTGATTATCAGCGAGGTCCACTACCACCCAATCGACGCGAACCCCGGCGACGCATTCGACGCCGATGACATGGAGTTCGTCGAGATCTACAACACGACCGGTGCGGCCGTCACGCTGACCGACTGGCGGTTGCGCAGCGGCGTCGATTTCGATTTCGTCGACGGCGATTCGATCGCGGCGCATTCGGCCATGGTGATCGTGCCGTTCGACCCGCTCGTCATCCCGGAACTGCTGGCAGAATTCCAGACTACGTACAATGTACCGGGTCCGATCGAGATCCGCGGTCCCTATTCGGGTCAGTTGCGCGACGATGGCGAGCGGGTGCAGTTGCAGTATCCCAACGAGCCACCCATAGACGAGCCGGACTTCCATCCCGCTCTGCTGGAAGACGAGGTGACGTATGACGACGAGTCGCCGTGGCCGACCGACGCCGACGGCAACGGCCGGTCGCTCAGCCGGCTGCGGATGGCGGCATGGGGCAACGACGCGGCGAACTGGATCGCCGCGGTGCCCACGCCCGGCCTGACGCAGTTCGATCCGTACGTTGCCGGCCGTTACGTTTTCTACAACGACGCGGCCGCCACTCCTGAGGACGACGACGCGATCGCCACCGACAAACGGGCCCTGCTGCCCGGCGGCATCGGCGGTTTTGCCAACTACACGAGCTACGCTTTGGGCATCAACGGGATCATGGTCGATCTGGCTAATTTGTCCGCTGGTGCAACGCCCGGGGCCGGTGATTGTCAGTTCCGCTTCGGCAACGACGACACGCCCGGCGACTGGCCCATGGTGGTGCCCGAGAACGTCGCGGTAGAACCGGGCGCCGGCGGTTCCGCCCGTGCAACGATCACGTTTGAATCCGGCGAACTCCGCAACGGCTGGCTGCAAGTGAAGGTGGCGGCCGACGCCCTGGGGCTTTCCGACGACGATGTCTTCTACTTCGGCAATGCCGTGGCCGAGGCGGGGAACTCGACGACCGAGGCCCGGGTGACGACTGCCGATCTGCTCTTGGCACGGAACAACCCGCGCGACTCGATCTCCAGTCCGGCCGGCATCACTTTCCCCTACGACTACGACCGTGACGGTCAGGTCGACGCCACCGACGTGCTGCTGGCGAGGAACAACCAAACGAACTTTCTGAGCGATCTGAAGCTGATCGACCTTACCGATGTAGCCGAGGAAGCCGAAGAACCCCCACGCGCGAACCTAGCCTGGCTCACCGACCTCGACCAGCCAGGCACCCAACGTCCGGCACAGAAAGACGCCGCTGCGGGGGCTGTGGACCTGTTGCTGGCAACGCTGTGGACGTAGGGATGCGGCGGACGGTACCCCGGAGGGCGGGGATTGTAAGAAACGTCCCTTGCACACCAGTTTCAGCTTGCTCAGAAGCTGGAGGCGGAATGTGAGACTTCGTTCTCGCCACCACGCGAGAACCGAGAAGCGGCGTGGATTCGCAATGCTGCTTCTTGCGGCCAGGGCTCGCCCTTGGCATTTACCCCCTAATGTGTTCGCGTTTCTCTGGCTCGGCGAGTTCACGGCTGTTCCCGGCGGAGGTCCCGGTGTTCCCGCCGGAGCAATTTTAATCCATGCCGCCGACGGACAACGGATGCAGATTGATACCAAGAGACGACGAACAGCCCACCAACACCCCCTCAAACGCCTCAAGATGTCCCGAATAGAACGAAATCAGAAAAGGGCACCAGAGCCCACCTTTTTTATTGGAGCCTCAGAAATCCCTCTGACGGCAGAAAAGAAGAATCCAATCAACGCCTCCTCTTCTCCACCGTCGCCGCCTCCTTTTCGATGAACCGCTCAATCTGACGGAGGAAACCAGGGTCGCCCAACTCTCGGGCATACGACATTGCCAGTCTCTTAATCTGTCTTACCGCCTCCTTGACCGAGTGACGACTCAGGCCAACCATGTCCTTGATTGGACGTTCCGCCAATCGCGTGTCAAACACTTGAAGAGCCGACGACCCCAACCTCTGCTGAATCAACTCTCTAAATCCGCCGATGAGATCGTCGCTGCGTCCCGCATCGGGCTTTGCAATGGCGGGCATCATATCAATCGGCATGGCTGAAAAGTGCTTACGCCGATTCGCCTCCTTTGCCACCATGTTCATAATCAATCGCGACATGGACAGCTTGAACCTCGCGCTCATCGGACCGTGCCTGGTTTCATCATAGCCGGCGAACAGCCGCCCGGGGGAGACCAAGAGCTTAACTGTGATCTCATGCAGTCTCTCCGTGAGACTACTCTGATCCCGGAATCCGGCATTCCGGAGCGAACGGAGGATATAGCGGCTGAAATCGAAAGTCTGCATTGCTTCGGCGTCCTGCCTCCGCCAAGGGTCCGTCAGCTTGGTCAGCAAATTCTGCAACTCCGCATGGAACAAACCGTTGTAGTCCGAGACATCGGAGTTCTCTCTGAGCAGCAGCCACAATCCAAACCTGATCATACAGGTATGTAGAGAGGCGGCTGCGCATTTTGAGACCGTGAGACTGAGACTGAATTGTCGTTACTGCTTATGCGAGAAGGACTTACGTTCACGCTCTTGCAGTCTCAGGGCTGGTTCTGAGACTGCCGCCGTGAGATTCTTCACGGGTTTCTCGCCCTCCGCGGCCCCCTGGCCGTCCATTCTCTAAAAGCAGCAATCCAGACAAGGCTTCATTGTGTCCAAAAGACAACCCAAAATCGGCGTGCAGATGATCGGTCCATCCGACTGGCCCCGCTTCCTGATTGCCAACGACCGGCAACGGTATTGGACCGGATTCGGCTGGAGTCGGCGCCGTTCGGATTCGCTGCTCTATGCCGACCTGGAAATCGTTCGTCAGGACTTCGAGAGGCTGGTCTCACGAGGTCGCAGACGCAAGTGACCCTCCCCCCAACAAGAACTACGGGAATGCACATGATTCGACTCAGCCTGGCAGATGCCCCCAAGGCCACGTCCCTCGAACGGAAACAGAACACGCTGCGGCACTACGTCCGCATGGTGGCCAACGGCCAGGCCCACGCCCTGTTCTGTTTCGGCGCGGGAGGCGGCGGCAAGAGCACCGTCGTCACAGAGACGCTGCTAGAACGTGGCATCCGGCCAATCGTCTTGAACTCTCACCTAACCGCTCTCGGCTTGTTCCAGACGCTCTGGCAGTATCGCACCGACGAAATCCTGCTCATCGAAGACTGCGAGCAATCCCTGGCATCACCGGCCGTGCAGGGGCTTCTCAGGTCCGCCCTTTCTGGTGTTGGCGACCAAAGAACCGTTACCTACACGACCAGCGTCAAGCTGGAAATGCCGGTGTCCTTCACATTCGAGAGCCGCGTCATCATCTGCGCAAACTCCCTCCCCAAAGGAGAGGCATTTCGGGCGCTGCTCTCTCGTTGCCTGATCTACCACCTCGAACTGACCAACGACGAAGTGTTGGAGCAGTTTTACCTGATAGCTTCACGAGGGTTTCGGTGTCCTTCTGGGCATCACCTGCCCGCCGATGTCTGTCTGGCGGTAGTCGATTATGTCTCAGGCAATGCCAATCGCCGCCTGAATATGCGACTTCTGATACCGATCTTTCGGACCGTTCAGTATGCCATGCAGGAAAACGTATCCTGGGAGCCCCTGGTGAAGAATCAGCTACAGGAGCTGCTCCCCACACCCAACGTTGTCGAAGCGGTTCGCAGCCGCCAGCAGGAACTCCGGTGCCTGAGGCAGGCAATTCAACGATATCCGAAGTCGGTCAAGGACCAGATTCGCTACTTCGTGTCTGAATCGGGACGTAGCCGGGCCACCTATTTTCGTTTGAAGAAGGGGCTCGGGTGATAATCTCTATTGGCGCTGGTTTCAAATAGGGTGGTTCGCGAAAAGCGGCTTGAAACACCTTGTTTTGTAGGGCGGCGTTCGGCTTGAAAAAGAGTAAACTCCAGATGACACCTTTGAGAGACAATCATGTCGAAGATCGGCTGCTTGGTGCGCGTCAGCTCTAAGGACCAGAATCCGGAAGGCCAGTACGAGGCAATCCGCAAATGGCTCACTGAGCATGGGCATGATGAGTCTGTGGCGAGATGGTACGAAGACCGAGAGACCGGCAAACACCTCAACAGAAAGGGATTTCTCCGCCTCCAAAAGGACGTAGGTGCTGGCCGGGTCACCACAATAATCTGCTTCCACCTCGACCGGGTTGCCCGGAACATGCTCGATGGCATGATCACGGTGGCCGGCTGGTTGGAGAAGGACGTCAGGATCGTGGTCCTTACGCCCGGCTTCGAGGTGAGGGGCATCATGGGCAAGGCGATGTCCACCATGCTCTTCATGTTCGC